>NZ_JBSSBR010000013.1:0-74630 GCF_054059035.1 Thermostichus sp. MS-CIW-36 | reverse complement strand
CGTCAGCGTCGCGTAGTGACAACGGAAACGGACAGAATGCTATCGCTTCACCGCTGAGCAGTAATGCTCAGCAGTGTTCAGCGTAAATGTATCAGCTACCCACAGGGATTCCACCCTGCAGCAGCAAACAAAGGGGCTGAGATCAAAAGGGATCCCTCGTGGCGCTTTGCCCCCACTTGCCGCTTGTCCTTAGCGGCCTGCCGGGTGCAGGAACCCTAGAATGGAAGTTAAGCCTACTTGCCGTGAGTGCCCATGAGCCTTTTGCCCACTTCCGCTGCTCCCCTAGCCATTGCTCCGACAGCAGCCAAGCCAAGGCGACTGGACTTCGAGGTGGTGATTGCCGGAGCTGGGATGGTGGGATCCACCTTGGCAGCCGCTTTGGGTCAGGCCGGGATCCGCGTCGGGCTGATCGAGGGGCGGGATCTCTCGCAGGGGGTGGGGGCGGATGGCCGAGCCAGCGCTTTGGCTCTGGGGACAGCCCGCATTCTGCAGCGGATTGGGGTATGGCCCCTTATGGAGGCCTGGGGAGTCTCTCCCATCCACCGCATTCAGGTCTCTGATGGGGAAAGCCCCTGGATGGCTCAGCTGCGCCGCGAAACGCTCCAAGCGCCGGCGCTGGGCTACGTCGTGGAAAATCAAATTACCCAAAAAGCTCTGTTGCAGCGCATTCGCGAGTGCCCTTCGGTAACGCTTTTCAGCCCCGCCCAGGTGCAAAGTTTCTCCCCTGCAGCAGATCACATTCGGGTAGAGCTGGCCCAGGAGGGATCCCGGCAAACTCTGCGAGCTGCTTTGCTGGTGATTGCAGATGGGGCCCGTTCGCGGCTGCGGGAACAGGCTGGGATCCCGTTATCCCGCTGGGGCTATGGGCAGGTGTGCATCGTTTCCACCCTCACCCATGAGCATCCTCACCGGCAGGTGGCCTACGAGCGCTTTCAGGTCAGCGGTCCCTTCGCCATTTTGCCCACCTCCGATCCCCATCGCAGTTGTGTCGTCTGGACAGTTCGCCAAGCGGATCGAGATTGGCTGATGGGCTTATCTGAGGCTGAGTTTCTGCAGGCCATCCGGCCTTGGTTTGGATCCCAGTTGGGAGCGTTGCTGGCCGCCTCTCCCAGAGCTTGTTATCAGCCGCAGCGGGCCCATGCCCAAACCTATATCGGATCCCGGCTGGCTTTGGTGGGGGATGCTGCCCATACCACCCATCCGCTGGGGGGGCAGGGGGCCAACCTGGGCATGCGGGACGTGGCAGCTTTGGCCGCCCTGTTAATCGAAGCCAAACTGACAGGCCAGGATCCCGGCGATCCGGCTTTGCTACAAGCCTACGAGCGCTGTCGCCGCCCAGAAAATGCGCTGGTTCTTTTCGCAACCGATGCTGCCAATCGCCTCTTTTCCAACCGAAGCTGGCCGTTGCTGGTCTTGCGTCGCCTGGGCCTGTGGGGACTGGAGGTTTTGCCGCTGCTCAAGCCTGCTTTGATGCGCCAAGCAATGGGGATCCGCCCCCACCAACCCCAACTCCAACAGCTCCCTTTCCCTACACCCCTGGAACCCTTGCCCACACCTGTCTGAATCCGGCCAACCTGTCACAGCCGGGCTGGGATCCTCACTAAGAGAAAGTCATTATGTCCTCGGCAGGACAAGCGATCCACATGGGATCAAGGCTGCTCCAGAGGTAGATCGGAGAACAGCAATGGGGCAATATTGGCCGCCTGGTTGATGGGGATCTCGTCGTTGACGGCATACTGATAAAACTGATCCAAGCGCCGACACAAACCTTCTGGGGTCAAAGCCTGCACATTGGAGCTGATGATATAGCTTTGGGAAGGAGAGGCGCGAAACGCTTGAAAGGCTTTGCGACAAAAGTCCTGCTTGGCTTCCGGATCCGCTTGCCGCCATTCTGGCCCCGTCAGCTTTCCGGAGAGAGCAGGACTACTTGCCGCGACCAGAGGCAGTCCCGTTCCCAAAACCAGACCGCCCAGGATGAGCAGCAGGAGGATCCCTTTCAGGAACACCTGACGCCAAAAGAACCCGAGCTTTTGCCCGTTTTGCACCATTGTTGGATAGGCTAAGTGGGTAGGTTGGGATGCCATAGCACCCCTAGCCATCATATCGATCTTCCCGATCCAACTTCATCCCGTTCTCAGAAGCCGACAGCAGACCTGCTCGCCCACAGGCAAGGGTGGCAACAAGTTCTCAACCCATGGCCCGCAGCAAGCCCCGCCAAAAACAGCGCTTTCCCCATCTGCTTGGCTCCAAGTGGACTTCCGCTCAGCCCGTCATGGGTTGGCGACACTTTCAGGTCACTGCCCGCCAACAGGGGGAAGGGGGAGTGGTGTTTGCCGAGCTAAGAGCCGTTTGCGATCCGCAGGTGCGCCTCTGGGTGAACGCTGCTACCCTGAAAAACCGGGCCCTTTGGCAAGCGGGTTGGATTCCCTGTGGTCTCCAGGATGCTGCTGCGGATAGGGAAGCCACGGGATCCCTCCGGCCAGAGCTTGGCTTCATCACCAGAGATGGCAGTGGCAACGTATCCTAAACTTCAGGTAACCCAGAGGCCAGGAGAAAGCTAGATGCCCAAATGTGACGTTTGCGGAAAGGAGCTCAGCTACGGGGATTATCAGTGGGCCAAGCGCTGTACCAATTCTTACGGAAAATCCCATCTTATCTGTTTTGATTGCTACAGCGGCTCCGCCTGCCCGATATGCTGCTCTCCTTTAGAGGCTGCTGAGTAAGGGGGGTTGACCGGCAACTCTCTCTCGAAGCCCACTGTACCCTCTGAGCGGAAGAACTCCAGCAGTTTCTTCAGGAAATGAGGCTCAAAACAGTGCCCCAGCGATTTTATGGTTCTTCGAGGACGGAAAAGCAGTGCGGATTGGTCAGGGCTACGACATTCACCGCCTGGTGGCAGAGCGCCCCTTGATCCTGGGCGGGATCCGGATCCCTTACGAGAAGGGACTGTTGGGCCATAGCGACGCCGATGTGCTTACCCACGCCATCATGGATGCTCTCCTGGGGGCAGCAGCCCTGCGGGATATTGGCTTTTACTTTCCCCCGGAAGAAGAACGCTGGAAAGGGGCCGATAGCATCCTTCTATTGCAGCAAGTGGTGCAACTGGTGAGCCAAGAAGGCTGGCGAATTGTCAATGTGGACAGTGTGGTGGTGGCGGAGCAGCCGAAGCTCAAACCTCACATCCCCGCCATGCAAGCCCGTCTAGCCGAGGCAATGCAGATCTCCCCTAAGCAAGTGGGGGTAAAGGCCACCACCAACGAAAAGCTGGGCCCCGTCGGCCAGGGAGAGGCCATTGCTGCCTTCGCCGTAGCCCTGTTGCTGGAACAGAGAGGACAAGCTTCCTCTGACCTTCCCATCAGAATCTGAAAAGAACCTGGTCACCCCACTGCCTGAGCTGCCAAACTGGCAAGCAATCGCTCCCTCAAAAACGCAGAATCTGCCCAAGTCGCAGTCAAACCACCCATTACCTGGATCCCCAATTTTCCCTCTGGGAAAGGGGCCGGGAGGGGGGCTACTCCTCTAGGAGAAGGGCTGGGGGTGAGGGCCTCAGCAGCGCGGAGCGCTTGGGCCACAGGGCGCGGGATGCGGGCGAGCCGTCCCAAACTTGCTTGGAACAACGACTTGGCAAAGGAAATGGTGGGCCAAAACAGCACCTCAACAGACCAGCTCAAGAGAAGCCTTTTTGTCCCTCTACTCTTGGGGATCCTTCTGCTCTGGCTCAGCGCTTGTGCCACGCCCACCCGCCCCCCCCATCTGGTTGCCACGGTGACTTCAGATCCCAAAACCTTCAACACCTATTTGGCCGCCGAAAGCTCCAGCCGCGACGCCATCGCCTACCTGGAGGCGGGCTTGGTCACCTTGGATGAGGATACCCTCTTGCCCAAACCGGAGCTGGCGGAAGGCTGGGAAGTGTCTGAGGACGGCTTGCGGTATGTCTTTACCTTGCGGGAGGGGCTGCGCTGGTCGGATGGAGAGCCTCTGACAGCAGCAGATGTGGACTTTACCTTTAACCGCATCATCTTCAACGAGCGGATCCCGACTTCTGCGCGGGATGTGAAGCGAATTGGAGAAGCCGGAGCACTGCCTCAGGTGCGGGCGCTGGACGAGCGGCGGATTGAGTTCGTTTTGCCGGAGCCCTTCGCTCCCTTTCTGCTGCAGGCCGGATCCCCTATTTTGCCCAAGCACATCCTCGAGCCCACTGTCGAGCAGTTGGACAGCCGGGGCAACCCCCTTTTCTTGCAAACCTGGGGTATCGACACGCCGGTGCAGCAATTGGTGGGGGCTGGCCCCTATGTCATGCAGGAATACACCCCTGGCCAACGGCTGGTGTACCGGCCCAACCCCTATTACTGGAAAGGGGAAGGGATCCCGCGCATTGAACGGGTAATCCTGCGCATTGTGGACTCAGAGGACACCGCGCTGCTGCAGTTTCGCTCCGGCGAGACCGACGTGTTTTCGGTGCGGGGGAGAGATTTTCAGCTCTTGAAGCGGGAAGAAGAACGGGATCAGTTCACCATCTACAATCTCGGCCAGACATTGAACAACAGTTTCTTTGCCTTCAACCTCAGCCGCGCCCGTAACCCCCAGACCGGGCGGCCTTTTGTGGATCCCGTCAAAAGCCGCTGGTTTAACGATTTGAACTTCCGCCGGGCGGTGGCCCACGCCATGAACCGGCAGTTTTACGTCGATAGCGTCCTGCAAGGGTTGGGCCAGATCCAGCACTCGGTCTTCTCCCCCGCCAGCCCCTTCTACCTCAGCCCTGAAGAGGGCTTGCCCACCTACGACTACAACCCTGAAAAAGCGCGGCAACTGCTCCTCGATGCCGGATACACCTATGATGCTGAGGGCCACCTGCGGGATTCCGAGGGCAACCGTGTCCGTTTCACCTTGCTCACCAACGCCGGCAACAATCAGCGAGAGGCCACCGGCGCGTTGATCAAAGCCGACCTGGAGCGGATCGGCATCACCGTCGATTTTACTCCCATCGCCTTCAACACCCTGGTGCAGCGCACCGATAGGCGCGATTGGGAAACCCTGTTGCTGGGCTTTGGCGGCGGCGGTACCGAACCCAACAACGGCTCCAACATCTGGCGCAGCGATGGCCGTTTGCACCTCTTTAATCTGGGAGATTTGCCCGGCAACCCGGCAGAAGGGGTTGAGGTCAGCGATTGGGAACGGGAGATCGACCGCATCTTTATCGAAGGGGTGCGGGAGCTAGACTTTGAAAAGCGCAAAGCCCTCTACGACCGGTTTCAAATCATCATTCAGGAACAACTGCCCCAAATCGGCACTTTTAACCCCCTGGTTCTCTCGGCCCTGCGCAACCGCATTCAAGGGGTGGATCCCCGACCTATTCTGGGGCCCTTGTGGAATTTAGATCAGCTCTACATTCAAGAGTAGGGCTTCTGATGTGGGATGAGCCGTTTGAACCGTTGAGCTGTGTCCCTATCGCCACATTTGGCAGGTGAAACTCAGTTGTAGGTTGTGTTGTGGACGTCTTGGATTTTGCAATTATTTCACCGTCAATTCCACGTCCCCCACACTCCTGAGGACGGTGATCCCCACCCCTCCTGACTGCAGATAGAGACCGATGTCCAGGGATCCCTGGCCCACCTGCACATTCTCAAGGATGACGTGGGGCAGCCACAGGGGCAGAGTGGGCTTGGTCAAATGCACCCGTTGGGCCAGCCCGTCGATCTCCAGCCCCAGACAAGCCTGCAGCAGCAAAAACACACTGGCCGCCGCCCAAGACTGGGGCAGACAGGCCACCGGATAAAGGGTGGGGCCCTCCCGCTGTCGCCGCCGAAAGCCACAAAACAGCTCAGGCAGCCGCTTCAGCTCCAGAAACTGGCTGGCATCGAACAGCGCTGTCAAGACCCGCACCGCTTCGCCCTTGAAGCCATAGCGAGATAAGCCTGCGGCAATCAAGGCATTGTCGTGGGGCCAGATGGAGCCATTGTGGTAGGACATGGGGTTGTAGCGCCCCTCTCCCTCCGGCACCGTGCGGATCCCCCAGCCGCTGAAGAAAGCTGGCTCCAGCAGTTGCCGGGCAATGCGGGCGGCGTGCTCGGGATGGGCGATCCCCGAAAACAGACAGTGGCCCATGTTGGAGCTGCGCACCCGGCAAGGTTGCTTCTGGCCATCCAAAGCCAGGGCATAGCCCCCCAACTCTTCGCACCAGAAGTGATCCCAAAACTGCTGCTGCAGCTTTTCCGCTTGTTGTCGCAACTGGGCTGCTTGCTCTTGCCGCCCCAGCAGCTCGGCCATCTCTGCTGCCAACTGCTTAGCTTCGTAGGCATAGCCCTGCACCTCGCACAGGGCCAAGGGGGGTTCTGCCAGGGATCCGTCCGGGTAGAAGATGGCATCTTCAGAATCTTTCCAGCCCTGGTTGCGCAGGCCCCGGTGAGCTTTGCCCGCGTACTCCAGAAAGCCATCCCCATCGGGATCCCCGTAAGTGTCCATCCAGTGCAGGGCTGCTTCGATGTTTGGCCAGAGCTGCCGCAACAGCTCTAGATCGCCGCTGCGCTGCACATAGCGTCCTGCCAACACCACAAACAAAGGGGTGGAGTCAATGCTGCCGAAATAATTGCCAAAGGGGATCTCGCGGGTTTTGGCCATCTCGCTGCGCCGCTGCTCGTGCAGGATCTTGCCCGGCTCCGCATCGCGACTGGGATCCAGCTCCTGGGCCTGATGGGCCGCCAGATAGAGCAACACCCCTCGGGCCAAGTCCGGGAACCACCAAAGAGTAGCCAAGGCGGTGATCAGGGCATCTCGCCCGAAGACCGTGGTAAACCAGGGCACCCCCGCATAGGGATAAAGCCCGTAGGGAGTGCGGGTGAGCATCATCAGCAGGTCATCCCGCGAGGCGTTGAGCCAATCGTTAAACTGAGCATTGCCGGTGTCGATCCAGTGGGCTTGCGCCCGCAAGGAAGCCCTTTGCTCCCGCTCCGCCTGCAGAGCCTCCTGGTAGGTCAAAGGGGCAATCTCCTCCCCGCCGTAGCTGCAGATCACCCTCAGCTCCAAATCCCGTTCCTCCTGCGGGGCCAAAGGCACCCACCACTGCGCCAGCTTCTCCGACACTAGCTCCGGCGCCGGCAAAAATTGCAACTGGGTTTGCCGCTCCACTCCATCCAAGCCGCGGTAGCGGAGAACCACTCCCTCAGGGTTCACCTGGGCCGGCAGCACTTGACCCCACTGGGCCCGTCGGATGCCCCGGATCTCAAAAATATCGGCAAAGTCTGCCTCAAAGCGCAGGGTAATCGGCACGCGAAACGAGGCCGAGCCGTAGTTGTGAATGCGAATGCGCTCGTAGGCTACGTTGTTCCACAGAAAAGTAGTCCGTAAAACATGCAGGGTATCTTGACCGATAAACTGCCCCTCTGAGGTGGTGAACTCCGGGTTGGTCAGATCCACCGCCAAAATATCTTTGTCTTCCCGCACCTCTGAGCTGAGCAGCAGAAACTGCTTTCCCTGTAAGTCCAACACCCAGCGGGACAAAAAGCGGGTGTCGTCCCGGAAGAGGCCATGATCCCGGATGCCGAGGGGGCGCATGTTCCCTCGCCGGTCAAAGATGGCAAAGCAGTTGTCATGCTTGAGAACATGAGAGCGTGCCTCCACCCAAGAGGCGCTGGCCCGGATGTAGTACTGATCTTGAATTTGGATGATGTCTTCTGCCATCTCGGTCTTCTCGATCCCTATCCAGCCGGTCTCCTACGCGAACAGCTTACTGCTATCGGTCCACTCAAAGAAGGCGAAGAAGCAGGGGCCCCCCGATGCAGCCCAGCAGCCCTAGCTGCTACTTGGCCCATCTAAGCCTTATTAAGCTGCCTTCTTCGCGACATCTCCTGCCGCTCGTTCACCAGTTGGCGGTAGAGAGCCTCGTAGTCCGACACCATTCTTTCCACGCTGAACCGCTCCTCAAACACCTGCCGCACCCCGGCTCGGCTCAGGGATCCCACCTTCTCCACAGCCTCCACTGCTTCCTCCACCGAGTCGACAATAAAGCCGGAGCGCCTGTCGGCCATGACCTCCGGCACGGAGCCAAAGCGTGTGGCGATCACCGGCGTGCCACAGGCCATCGCCTCGATCATCACCAAGCCGAAAGGCTCGGGCCAGCGGATGGGAAACAGCACTGCATAGGCTTTGCCCAGGAACTCACTTTTCTCCTGCTCAGTAATTTCTCCCATGAGCTCCACGTTGGGATGGCGGCGGGCCAAGGGTTCAATTTGAGACTCATAGTACTGCCGATCCACAGGGTCGATTTTGATGGAAGCCTTGAGGGGCATCCCAGCCCGGACGGCAATTTCAATAGCCGTGTCCAGCCCTTTTTCCGGGGAGACCCGGCCCAAAAAGGCCAGGTAGTCCCCCTTTTCTGGATAGAAACGGTGGAGATCCAGGGGCAAGCCGTGGTAGACCGTCCCCACCCAGCGGGCCTGGGGCAGCGGCAGCCGCTGGGCGTTGGAGATGGAGACCACCGGAATGTCCTGAAACTCGGTGTAGAGGGGCTGCAGCTCCGGAATGTCCAGTCGCCCGTGTAGGGTGGCCAAAAAAGAAACCTGCGGGTGGCGACGGGCCAGGGCATAGGGATAGTAGTCGATGTGG
Source organism: Thermostichus sp. MS-CIW-36 (assembly GCF_054059035.1). Classification (NCBI taxonomy): domain Bacteria; kingdom Bacillati; phylum Cyanobacteriota; class Cyanophyceae; order Thermostichales; family Thermostichaceae; genus Thermostichus; species Thermostichus sp. MS-CIW-36. The sequence goes on along the minus strand of NZ_JBSSBR010000013.1, from coordinate 66,029 downwards.
CCGTGGATAATGTCAAACTCGTCGGCCATCTGAAAGGCTTTCTCGACCATCAAAACATGAGGAGCCACTGTGTCGATAGCCGTGGGATCCAAACGCAAAGCCCGCTCCCGAAAGGGGATTAGACGCGCTTGGGTTTGGGAGTCGCCGCTGGCAAACAACGTCACCTCATGCCCCCGCCGCACCAGCTCTTCGGTGAGCCAAGACACAACTCGCTCGGTGCCGCCGTAGAGCTTGGGGGGCACACTCTCATGCAAAGGGGCAATCTGAGCAATGCGCATAGCCATCCTCCACACCGAATCATCACTGCTCAGGGCTGTCTGCCAGACCGGGCTCACTGGCATTTCCGGCTGCTCCTAGGGAGAGCTTCTCACCCACGCCATGAGCTGCAACGTTCTTCAAGGGCAAAGCCAGGCCCAACCTTTATCGTAGCCAGCCAAGCCTGTTGGATGGGTCTTGTCGGAAAGCGTCTCATTTTCTGGCCTGACAGTTTTTGTCCAGAGGGGAAGGGGCTACACCTCACCGGCGCGTTCGCGCAAGCGTCGCGTAGCGATAACGAGCTATGCCCAGTTGCTGCCGGGGAGGCTGCTGGAGCCGGCCATAATGGGGAAACGCCATCCTAGCTGTGGCGGACATCCTTTGCGAGAGCTTGCCTGCATCCATGCTGGAGCACGACATCGTCATCATTGGGGGAGGGCTGGCCGGTTGCCGGGCGGCTTTGGAAGCTATGCGACGGGATCCCAACCTCGACCTGGCCTTGGTATCCAAAACCCATCCCATTCGCAGCCACTCGGTAGCAGCCCAAGGGGGCATTGCCGCCGCCTTACAAAATGTCGATCCGCAAGATTCCTGGGAAGCCCACGCCTTCGATACCGTCAAGGGATCCGATTACCTAGCGGATCAAGATGCGGTGGAGATTCTGGCCCGGGAAGCTCCTGAAGTGATCATCGACCTAGAACACTTGGGGGTCTTGTTCTCCCGCCTGCCGGATGGCCGCATTGCCCAGCGGGCCTTTGGGGGACACAGCCACCCGCGCACCTGTTATGCCGCCGACAAAACCGGGCACGCCATTTTGCACGAGTTGGTGAGCAACCTCAAGCGTTTTGGGGTCAAGCTCTACAGCGAATGGTATGTGCTGGATCTGATCCTGGAGGACAACCAAGCCCAGGGCGTGGTGATGTTGGAGCAGGCCAGCGGGCGGCTGGAGGTGGTGCGGGCCAAGGCGGTTATGTTGGCTACAGGCGGCTATGGGCGCATCTACAACTCCACGTCCAACGACTTTGCTTCCACCGGCGATGGCATGGCGATGGTGGCGCGGGCCGGCCTGCCTCTGCAAGATATGGAGTTTGTGCAGTTTCATCCCACGGGCCTGTATCCGGTGGGGGTGTTGATCTCAGAGGCAGTGCGTGGAGAGGGGGCCTATCTGATCAATGGGAAGGGGGAGCGCTTTATGGCCGCCTATGCCCCCAGCCAGATGGAATTGGCCCCACGGGACATCACCTCGCGGGCGATTGTTACGGAGGTGCGGGCCGGGCGCGGTATTGACGGCAAAGATTTTGTCTACTTAGACCTGCGGCATCTGGGGGCAGAAAAGATCCACACTCGGCTGCCCTTCTGTTGGGAGGAGGCCCATCGCCACTTGGGCATCGATGCGGTTGTCGATCCCATTCCGGTGCGACCGACGGTGCACTACTGCATGGGCGGGATCCCGGTGACGGTGGATGGGCAGGTGTTGCGGGATGTCCAAACCCGTGTGGAAGGGCTGTTCGCTGCCGGTGAAACGGCCTGTGTTTCGGTGCATGGGGCCAACCGGCTGGGCAGCAACTCTCTCCTGGAGTGCGTTGTTTTCGGGCGGCGCACAGGGGCAGCCATGGTAGAAGCCGTCAGAGGTCGAGCCTTGCCGAAAGTGGACGAGGGATCCCTACTCAAACAGGCCGCCAGCCGGATTGCCGGGCTCCTGGAACGATCAGGGAAGAGCCGCATTGATCAGGTGCGGCGGCAGTTTCAAGATTGCATGACCGAGCATTGCGGCGTCTACCGCACCGAATCGGTTCTCCAAGAGGGGATCCAAAAATGGCAGCAGATCCGCCAGCGTTACGAGCAGGATTTGCGCTTGGACGATCGGGGCAAGGTGTGGAACACCGAGCTGATCGAAGCGCTGGAGCTGGACAACCTCATGACGGTGGGGGCTTTGATCCTCGCCAGCGCCCTGGAACGGCGGGAAAGCCGTGGCTCCCACGCGCGGGAAGATTACCCCCAACGGGATGATCAACGGTTTTTACAACACACCTTGGCTGCCTTTCGCGAGGGATCCCCTCAGATCAGCTATCGCCCCGTGGTGATCACCCGGTTTCCCCCTCAGGAGCGAAAATACTAACTTTCCAGAGGCCTCCCAGGCCGATTAGGATTGCTCTATCGTTCCCGTTAGCAGGATGGAGCCCCTTTCAAAATTATCCAATATCTAGGGATTCTATCTTCGCCAGCTTGAAATCTCATCTACTGCCGGAGGGCCAGCCATGCAAGAAACCCTGGAGAAAGCAGCCGTCGCCCTGCAAGCGGAGCTGAATCTGGAGCCTTTTTGGATGCCCTTTACGGCCAATCGGCAATTTAAAGCCAACCCGCGCCTGTTGGTGGCCGCCCGAGACATGTACTACACCAGCCACGATGGCCGCCAAATCCTAGATGGGACTGCCGGGCTGTGGTGTGTGAATGCTGGCCACTGTCGTCCCCCGATTGTGGAAGCAATCCAACAGCAGGTGGCCCAACTGGACTACGCCCCAGCTTTTCAAATGGGCCATCCCAAAGCCTTTCAACTGGCAGAGCAGCTCATCCAGCTCACTCCTGCCGGACTGGATCACGTTTTTTTCACCAACTCTGGCTCTGAGGCGGTGGATACGGCCCTGAAAATGGCCATCGCCTACCATCGCTTACGCAGACAGGGATCCCGGCAGCGGCTGATTGGCCGAGAACGGGGCTACCACGGCGTTGGCTTTGGGGGCATCTCGGTCGGGGGCATCTCCAACAACCGCAAGTTTTTTGGCAGCCTCATTCCCGGCGTAGACCACCTACCCCACACCCACAACCTGGAGCAAAACGCCTTTAGCCGCGGCCTGCCCCGCTGGGGATCCCACTTGGCAGAAGACTTGGAGCGGATCGTCGCTCTCCACGATGCCAGCACGATTGCAGCGGTGATCGTAGAGCCGGTTGCCGGTTCAACGGGGGTGTTGCTGCCGCCGGTGGGCTATTTGGAAAAGCTGCGGGCCATTTGCGACAAATACGGCATTCTGCTCATCTTCGATGAGGTGATCACCGGCTTTGGGCGTCTGGGATCCCCTTTTGCGGCCAACTATTTCGGAGTGGTGCCGGATCTGATTTGCTGTGCCAAGGGCCTCACCAATGGCACCATCCCAATGGGCGCGGTGATTGTCAAGCAAGAGATCTACACCGCCTTCATGGAGGCTGCTGGTTCCGCTGATGACCTGCACCGTCCAGGGGACAACAGCAGGACGCTGTCCTGGAGCCCCATCGAGTTTTTCCACGGCTACACCTACTCCGGCCACCCGGTTGCCAGTGCCGCCGGCTTGGCCACCCTGAACCTGTATCGAGAAGAAGGCCTGTTCGAGCGGGCTGCCAGCCTTGCCCCCCTCTGGGAAGAGGCTCTCCATTCCCTACGGGGCTTGCCTCATGTCATCGATGTGCGCAACCTCGGCTTGGTGGGGGCAATTGAATTGGAAGGGATCCCTGGCCGACCGACAGCGCGGGCTTTTGAAGCGTTTTTGCGCTGCTACGAGCGGGGGGTATTGATTCGCACCACAGGCGATATCATCGCTCTCTCCCCACCTTTGATTATCCAGGAAACCCACATTGAACGCTTAGTCACCACTTTGAAGCAAGTTCTTCAAGAGCTACCTTAGCCCTGAGCATCGACAGGAGAAACGGATCGAGGGAGTTAGGAGCTTCTCGGGCTGGGCGTCGGCGAAGGACTGGGAGAGGGACTGGGTCTGGGCGAAGGGGATACCGAAGGAAAAGGATTAGGGGTGCCGGTCGGCGTTGGCGAAGGGGAGGGACTGGGCGCGGGCAACACCCGCAAGGGAGCTTTGGCCGAAGCGATTCGGCCCTGGGTATCCGCCACCATTGCCGTCACTTCATAATCCCCGGTGGGAGCAGAAGCAGGAATGGTAATGGGGATGGTGCCGATGCAGGTTTTGCTGTTGGGCTGACAGCCGACGGCAGCGGCAGTGAAATCAAAGGTGAGGGTGAGGGGGCTTTGTCGGATTTCCACCCGGAAGCTGATGCCGGCCCCCAAACCCGCAGGAGTCGTAACGGCCACCAGCACGTTGAAGGGTACTGTCTGTCGCGCGTCCGTCAGCGACACCACGGCAATCGAAGGCGGCTCTGCCGCAAAGGAAGCGGTGGGAGAGGGGCTGGGAGTGGGGAAAGGATTAAAGAGGGGAGTGGAAGTGGGGGTTGGGGTGAGCAGCGGCGTAGGGACAGGACTGGGGATGACGAAAGGAGTGGGCGTTGGGGCCACCACCGAGATCGGCGTGATGGTAACCGCAGGCTGTTCGCGGGCATCTTCCTGGCAGGCCACAAGTGACAACGACAGAAGAGCGGCTATACTGGCCCTTATTACAGAGGAGGCTGCTAACGTCCAGCTCTGACGGAACCTATGGGGCTGCTGTCTCATGGGGTTTGACTCCTCACAACACAAAGCTTTGGGATCCTGCCGGTTCTGGGAGAGCCGAGCTTCGGTGGCATTCAACTCAAAAACCCGGCCAACCTGCTTCCTCAGCCGCAAAAGCAGGAGCGTCTCACACGCTGCTAACACTATAGATAGAGCATTAGTTTTTTGCAAACCCCACCTGTGGACTCCCCCTTTGGGGGTGAAGCCAGATAGAGGGGAATGACCTGGGCCGAGTTAGACTGGTAAGCGTGACAGCAAGACGAGGATCCATGGCAGCAAGGGCGGGAGCAGAACCATCTTCTGGCTGTGGAGAAGCAGAGGGGCAGACTGCCGTTGGCGTTGATGCCCTGTACCCCTCAGAAAACATCAGCGGGGCGGGGTATGCCCGGGAAGAGCTGCAAGAGGCTTGCGGGGTCTTTGGCATCCTGGCTCCAGGAGAGGAGGTGGCCAAGCTGGCCTACTTTGGCCTATTTGCCTTGCAGCATCGCGGCCAAGAATCGGCAGGGATCGCCACTTTTGAGGGATCCTTTTGCCGGGTTCACAAGGCGATGGGCTTGGTCTCCCAGGTCTTCGATGAAGTGAACTTGGCCCAACTGACCGGGGATCTGGCGGTTGGTCACACCCGCTACTCCACCACTGGATCCAGCCGCGTGGCCAATGCTCAGCCGGTGATCGTGGAGACTCGCCTGGGGCCGCTGGCTCTGGCCCACAACGGCAATTTGGTCAATGCGGAAGAGCTGCGGAAGGAACTGGAGGCCGCCGACCGGCACCTAACCAGCAGCACCGACTCCGAGTGTATTGCCCACGCCATTGCCCAGGCGGTGAACCAAGGTCAAGATTGGATCGCGGCCACTTGCCAAGCTTTGCGCCGCTGTCAGGGGGCTTTTAGTCTGGTGATCGGCACGCCAGAGGGCCTGATCGGGGCACGGGATCCCTATGGGGTGCGTCCGCTGGTGTTGGGGCTTTTGAGCAGCAACCCCGCTCTGGATGAGCTGCTGCAGTCAGAGATGCTGGAGATCATCTGCAGCGACGGCACCCTCAGCCACCCCGAGGCCGAGCCGCTGCATTACGTGTTGGCTTCAGAAACCTGTGCTTTGGATATCATTGGGGCCGACCCTCTGCGGCAGGTGGAGCCGGGAGAGTTGGTGTGGATCAGCCGTCAGGGGCTGCAATCGGTGCGTTGGGCGGAGGCCACCCCCAAGCTGTGCATCTTCGAGATGATCTACTTCGCCCGCCCAGACAGTTGGATGCACGGGGAAAGCCTCTACTCCTACCGGGTGCGGCTGGGAGAACAACTGGCCAAGGAGGCCCCGGCAGAAGCTGACTGGGTGATCTCCGTTCCCGATTCCGGCACGCCGGCGGCCATTGGCTATGCTCGCCAGTCGGGGATCCCTTACACCGAAGGGCTGATCAAAAATCGCTACGTGGGCCGCACCTTTATTCAGCCCACCCAATCCATGCGGGAGCGGGGCATTCGCATGAAGCTCAACCCCCTGGAAGATGTGCTGGGGGGGAAGCGGATTGTTATTGTGGACGACTCAATTGTGCGGGGCACCACCAGCCAGAAAATCGTCAAGGCCCTGCGCCAGGCGGGGGCTACCCAGGTCCACATGCGCATTTCCAGCCCCCCGGTCACCCATCCCTGCTTCTACGGCATCGATACCGATAACCAGGATCAGTTGATTGCTGCCCAGCATTCCGTAGAGGAAATCGCCGAGAAGATTGGAGTGGATTCTTTGGCCTACCTGAGCTGGGAAGGCATGCTGGCTGCCACGGGCCGGGATCCCAACTCGTTCTGCTCCGCTTGCTTTACCGGCCACTACCCCATCCCCATCCCAGAAGGGCTGAAGCGCTCCAAGCTGGCCCTGGAACTGGTGGCTACTGGCAAGAGCCGCTAGGCTGCTCAGGGATCCCCGCTAGACTGAGAAGAAGAATTGCTTGGGGCAAGCCATGACTTTTCGCCTACGCCAATTGGGGGATCCCATCCTGACGCAAGTGGCCGAGCCGGTGACGGAGTTCAAAACGCCGGCCTTGCAGGATCTTATAGAAGGCATGCTGGCTACCCTGAAAGAGGCGCAGGGGGTGGGCTTGGCTGCTCCTCAGGTGGGATCCCTGCTCCAAGTGCTGATCGTGGCCTCTCGTCCCAATCCCCGCTACCCGGAAGCGCCGCAAATGCAGCCTTTGGTGATGGTTAACCCCCGTCTGCTGGCTTGCAGTTCTGACCAGGTGCTGGGTTGGGAAGGCTGCTTGAGTGTGCCCAATTGCCGTGGTCTGGTGGCCCGCGCCCGCGAAGTGGAGGTGGAGTATTACACTCCAGAAGGCGTTCAGCAAAGGGTGGTCTGGCAGGATTTTCCGGCGCGGATCTTTCAGCACGAATACGATCACCTGATGGGTCGGGTGTTCCTGCAGCGGCAGCCTCGGCAACTGCTTACCGAAGCCCAGTACCAAGCCCAGATTTTGGGTCAGCCCGCCTGAGGGATCCCACCATGCCCTACATGGTCATCTACGACGGCCTGTGCAACCTCTGCGCCAGTGCAGTCCAGCTCTTGGAGCGCCTGGATCGCGGCCAGCAGTTTCGCTACGCCCCCATGCAGGATGGAGCTACCCTGGCCCAGTGGGGGATCCCGCCAGAGCAGATGGAATTGGGGATGATCCTGATCGACCTGGAGCAGCCGCAGCGCCGCTGGCAGGGATCCGCTGCCATTGAACAAATTGCCGCCCTTTTGCCGAGCGGGGAGGTGTGGCTGGCTCTGTACCGCAACTTTCCTGGCTTGAAGGTTCTGGGGGATCGAGGCTACGAACAGATCCGGGATCACCGCTACGAGTGGTTTGGCCGCCGTGACACCCTTTATCTACCGGCTGTCTGTGAGCGCTGCCGGGATCCCTTGGCAGAAAAGGACTGAAGCTCTTTTTCTGTAAACTGCAATACTTATCTGCCTGGCCCAAGGGATCCCTTTGCCAAGTTTGAATTCCTATCCTCAAAGCTGGCACGTTTGAAAGGTTGAAGTTGAACATATTAGCATATCGAAATATTAGTATATCGAAGAATACCTTCCCGGTGAGAACTCCCCAAGTCTGACCTTGTCTTTATCCAGGGCCAAAGTAAAAATAGAAACGAAGTTAGCCGACAGGGAGTGGGCTGTGGCTACAACTGGATATGGAAAGACTAAAGCTGAAGGAGTTGCCGGCAGTTCAGGAGCCGTTCAGCTAGTCCTGTAGGAGTGGCCATCCTTATGGGGGAAACGGGACTGTTGGAAGCTTTGGTGAAAAAAGCAGAAAGATTCTTCTACAGACAACGCAGCAGCATCTGGATTGGCAGGTGCAGTTTGCAGTTTGGAAGACCTTACTAAGCTCTGGCATACCTCAACTGGTGCAAGTAGCAAAAACCTATCAAGTTCCCCTGCGTCCGGTTGGAGACATCCGAGAACGATATAGAGCCGGCGAGCGGGACTTTCGCTGGGCAGATCTGAGGAGGGCCAACCTCAGCGGGCTAAACCTAAGGGGGGTGGACTTAAGCGGGGCCAGCTTGAGTCGAGCGAGACTGGGCCAGGTCAATCTAAGCCACGCCAGCCTGGTTGGAGCCAACCTCAGTCAGGCAGACCTCAGTGGTGCAGACTTGAGGGGAGCCGACTTAAGCGGAGCCAACTTGATGGGGGCCAATCTCATTGGGGCCAACCTGCGGGGAGCCAATCTAGCAGACGCCAACTTGAAGTGGGTCGTCATTTCCCGCGAAACGCAAATTGACCGCAAGTGGCAACTGATCTGGGAAATTGTCAACGGCCACGCCCAGGGGAAAAATCTAGCTCAGGCAGACTTGAGCGGGGCGAACTTGAGCTGGGCAAATCTGAGCGGGCTCAACCTCACCGGCGTGAACTTGGTGGGAGCCGACCTGAGAGGGGCTAACCTCTGCGGCGCAGACTTAAAGTGGGCAGAGTTGAGCAAAGCCAATCTGAGCCAGGCGGATCTGAGGGGGGCCAATCTAAACCAAGCAGATCTCAGCGGCGCAGACCTAAGCGCTGCCAACCTCAGTGGCGCCAGCTTGATCAAGACCGAACTAGCCAAGGCTAAACTCGTGGGGGCCAAGTTGACACAGGCCAAGCTCATCGGAGCCAGGCTGAGGCGGGCTAAACTGAACGGCGCAGATCTAAGGGGGGCTAGCCTCATCGGGGCCGACCTCGGCGAAGCCAAACTGGGCAAGACAAGCCTAAACTTGCCTATCTTGAGAGGGGCGGTGATTTCTGCAGAGGACAGCCCGGAGAGTCGCTGGTGGTTAATTATTCTCCATGCTTGCGCCCATTCGCAGGAGCTGAGCCGGACGGACTTGAGAGAGGCGGACTTGAGAAAGGCCAACCTTAGCCAGGCAGACCTCAGGGGGGTAAGGCTCAGCGGAGCCAACCTAAGCCGGGCTTACTTGATTGGGGCAGATCTGAGCGAGGCCAACCTAGGTGGAGCCAATCTGAAGAGGGCCAAGCTGGGTGGGGCCAACCTAACCCAAGCCGATCTCAGTGGAACCCAGCTCAGTAGGGCTTATCTGGGCAGAGCCAACCTAAGCGGCGCCGACCTGAGAGGGGCAAATCTGGAGCTGGCCAATCTGCAACGAGTGATCCTTTCTCCTGAAACCCAGATCGAGGCCAAGTGGCGGCTGGTGTGGGAGATCGTCAACGGTCACGCCTCCAAGAGAAACTTGAGTGGAGCTGACCTGAGCGGCGCCAACCTGAACTGGACTAACCTGAGCGGGGCGAAACTGGTCGGTGCAAACTTGAGGGGAGCCAGCCTAGTTGGAACCGGACTGAGGGGGGCTGACCTCAGCCGGGCCAACCTCAGCGGATCCAATCTCAGTTGGGCCGACCTAAGCTACACCAGCCTGGAAGGATCCAACCTAGACCATGCCAAGGTAGGAGGCGCAAATCTCCAGGGCGCAAGACTTGATTTTCAGTGGAAGTTGACCTGGCTCTCCCTTTGGTTCAAAAGTTTGGCGAGCGTCTGGTTTGGTTACCGCGATGTCCCTCGCCTGCTTCTTCCTGCTACCTCGGATCCCCACCGGCATCCTCTAGCCAAGGGAAACTAATGGTTGGCTCCCTCAATTTCTTTGGTTAGGGCCACGCGGCTTTGTGCCCTAGCAAAACTTTTCAAGCCAAGAGGACTGCTCTAGGATAAAGCATGTTCTTCTGAGGAGAATCCCCACAGTGTCGCACTTCACCAGCATCAAGGTTCAGTTCAAAAATAAAGAGATCCTGAAAGGCGCTTTGGTTGCCCAAGGTCACGAGGTCTTGGAAAACACTTATGTCCGGGGGTATGGAGGGAACCGTGTCCAGGCAGATCTGGTGGTTAGGCGCAGCAACGGCTACGACATTGGCTTTCGCCAACGGGGGGACAGCCTGGAGATGATTGCCGACTTTTGGGGAACGGGAGTCAGCGCTGAGGCTTTCTTAGCGCCAATCCGCCAAGCCTATACCCGCGAGCAGCTTCTTGCGACGGCCGCGGAGAAGGGATTTACGGTAGAGTCGGAATCTGTGGATGAAAAAGGGCAGATCAGGATTGTGTTGGGGCGCTGGGCTTGAGGAGGCATTATGGCGGAATATCAACAGGTTGAATACATCATCGACAAAGATGGCAACGTGATTGAGCGCGTGCTCAATGTCAAAGGCAAGGGCTGCCTTGAACTAACTGAGGAAATAGAAAGGGCATTGGGCACAGTTCAAAAAAGGGAACTGTTGCCTGAATATGACCAGGTACCAGTCATAGAAGAAGATGTCCAGCGTCAGGTGGAGCGTCTATGAATGCCCCAAACCCCTTTCTTGATCCCCTGTCTAGTTTAACCAAAGGGATCCAAAAGACTCTGGCTAGGATTCCATTTTGGAGTCGTAACTCTGAAATGAAAAGTCATGATGCCCTGCTGCGCAATCTCATGCAGGCTGCCGGTATCTCAACCTGGCGAGAGCTTCGACAAAAGGCCAAACTGAGTCGAGGAGCCCTAAATGCCCTGAGAACTGGACAGGCCGAAAAGCTGAAGTTAGCCGATCTCAATCGAGCGGCCAGCATTTTGCAAGTACCCTTGCCGAACCTTATTCAGGATTTTAGCGGAATTGAGCTAGCATCGGAGTCTGTAGAAACGGCTCAGGAATTGCAGCGGCTGCACAAACAGCTAGAACAGCAGGAAGGGCAATTGCGCCATCAAATCCGCGCCGAACTGGTGGAAAAGCTCAAGCCTCTTTTGGTGCAATATCCTACCCTGCAGCAGGTTGTGCAGAGGCGACCGGATTACCCCGCGCAGCAAGTCTTGGCTTTGCTGACCTGTCTGGGCAACTTGTTGGAAGACTGGCAGTTGGAAACCATTGGCCAGGTGTGGCAACAGGTGGCCTATGACCCAGAAAGCCACCAGCCCGATGAAGAGGATATCCAGGCGGGAGAGCCGGTCTACGTTCGCTTTGTGGGCTATCGACTTAGGGATCAAGTTTTAGTTCGAGCCAAAGTCAGTCGCACTCTACCTTCCTTGGCAGCATGACGACGTTGGCTATTGATTTTGGCACTTCCAATACGGTGGTCTGTGCCTACCAAAACCAAAAACCCCTTGCAATCGATATACCAGGGATCACCCACCGCTACGACGGCAGCCCCCCTCTAATTCCCTCGGTTCTCTTTGTCGGCCAAAATCAGCAATTTTTGATTGGGGCACCTGCCCAGGCCAAACGGGATCCCAAGCGCCTATTCAAAGGCTTTAAGCGGGATCTCTCTCAACAATTCCAGCCGGCTCCAACCTATGTGGATGGACAGGCCTACACAGCCCAAGAGGCCACGCGGATCTTTCTGCAGCAGCTTCTTGCCAAACTCCAGGCAGAGGGCTGGCAGCCCGATAAGGTGATCTTGACCGTGCCGGTGGGAGCCTACGAGGGCTATTTGCACAACCTGCAAGAGGTGTTTGGCTCCCTAGGGATCCAACAGGTCGTGTTCCTCGACGAGTCCACCGCGGCTGCTTTGGGCTACGGGATCCAGCAGCCGGGATCCCTGATTTTGGTGATCGATTTGGGGGGCGGAACTCTCGACCTCTCTTTGGTCAAAATCTTGAAGCCAGAGCAGGGCACTGCTTACCGAGCTGAGGTCATTGCCAAAACTGACCGGGCCTATGGCTGTGGCGGCGTCGATATCGATATCTGGATTGCCGAATGGGTGCTGGAGCAGTTGGGCCGCAAGCGACAGCAGGTCCCGGCCAGCAGCTTCCAGGTTCTGTGCGAGGTTGCCGAGCGGCTCAAGATCCGCCTCTCCAGCCATTCTCAGGCCAGCGAGGCCTGGCTGGATGAAGACTCCTTTGAGACCCACACTTTAACGCTTCAGCGCGAGCAACTCCAGGAGCTGTTGGAAGAGCGCGGCCTGCTGACGCGGCTGAGAGAAGCCATCGATGAGGTCATCGAGAAAGCCCACAATAAAGGGATCTCTAAACGAGATATCCACCAGGTGGTGTTGGTGGGTGGCACCAGCCTCATCCCAGGAGTGCAGCATCAGGTCATTAGCCTCTTTGGCCGCGACAAGGTCAAGTACCACAAGCCGTTTGAGGCAGTGGCCCACGGCGCTCTGGCCTTCACCCAGTTTGCCCGCCTTCAAGATCATCTCCGCCATACCTATGCCCTGCGGCTCTGGAATCCCTATTTGCAGGCGCCCGACTTTTTCCCTCTCTTTAAGAGCGGCACGGCTTATCCTGCCACGGTGGAACTGCCTCCCTTGCAGGCCAACGCCAATGGGCAAAGCCACATCAACCTGGTGGTTGGTGAGATGGCCGAGGAAGGGGCAACTGAGGTTGTTTACGATCCCGACGGTCGGATGCAGATCCGCAACAGCACCGCAGCTTCTAGCTTTCGTCCCCTTGGGATCCACAACCAGCTTTCCATTCCCCTCAAGCCGCTAGGGCGGGTGGGAGTGGATCGTTTGCAGGTCACCTTTGCCGTCGATGCCGGGCGAACTTTGCGGGTAACGGTAGTAGATTTGCAAACTCAAAAGACCCTTATGCAGCAGCAGGTGGTTGGAAGGTTAACTTGAGGTTAGGGATGGCGGAAAACTTTGATCCTGTTCTGGGTGGACAGCAACCAGCCGGATCCGATCCGGTCATGGGAGGCTTGGTGGGCATTGAGCAAGCCCTGGGCAGTCCGAATCCCAAGGTGAGAATCCAAGCAATCAAGGGTGCTCTGAGGTACGGATCCAGAGGGGCCGAGCTTGTTATCCAAGCCCTGCGAAATGATCCCAACTGGGAAGTGCAGTTTGCGGCTTGGGAGACGCTGCTGGAATCGAAGGATCCGCAGCAGGTGCAGGTGGCAAAGTCCCATCGACTTCCCCTCCGACAGGTTGGAGGTGTCCGAGCAAGGTATAAAGCGGGAGAGCGGGATTTCCGCTGGGCCAAGCTGAGGGGGGCCAAGCTGAGGGGGGCCAACCTGAGCGGGGCCAACCTGAGCTGGGCCGACCTGAGCTGGGCCAACCTGAGGGGGGCCAAGCTGAGGGGGGCCAACCTGAGCGAGGCCGACCTGAGGGGGGCCAACCTGAGCGGGGCCGACCTGATTGAGGCCAACCTGAGCGAGGCCAACCTGAGCTGGGCCAACCTGAGCGAGGCCAACCTGAGCAGGGCCAACCTGATTGAGGCTGACCTAAGTGAGGCTGACCTGAGGGGGGCTGACCTGGGCAGAGCCAACCTGAACAGGGCCAACCTGAGCAGGGCCAACCTGATTGAGGCCAACCTGAGCCAGGCCAGCCTGAGCTTCTGGGCCAACCTGAGCAGGGCCAACCTGAATGAGGCTGACCTAAGGGGGGCTGACCTGAGGGGGGCTGACCTGGGCAGAGCCAACCTGAACAGGGCCAACCTGAGCGGGGCTAACTTGAGGGAGTCGGTTATTTCTGAAGCAACCCGGCTAGATCCCAAGTGGCGGTTAGTCTGGGAAATCGTCAACAGTCAGGCCGGCCTGAAGAACCTAAGCGGAGCTGACCTGAGCGGGGCCAACTTGAGCGGGAGCAACCTGAGCAGAGCTAGCCTGGGTGAAGCCAACCTATATGGAACCGACCTGCGCGACGCTAACCTAATTGAGGCCGACCTAAGCAGGGCCGATCTGCAAGAAGCTAACCTGGCTGGGGCTTACCTGATAGGCGCCAACCTGAGAGGTGCCAACCTCACTGGGGCCAACCTGAGCAGAGCTCGGCTCATTGGGGCTGATTTGGACGAGGCTAATTTGAGCCGGGCCAACCTAAGTGGGGCTGACCTAAGCTGGGCCAAGCTGTGGGGTACTCAACTTAGAGGGGCCAACCTAGCAGGTGCCAGGCTCAATCTTGGATGGGGATGGTTCAAAGATTTGACGGACACAATTCTCCCCGATGGGACACGCCATCCTTAGACTTTGTGGCCCCAAGGTTTGTAGAGAGTCGCTTGGAAGAATGAGGGAGGTGATTCAGTGGCCGAGAACTTCGATCCTGTTTTGGGGGGACAAGGGCCGGGTGGATTTGATCCAGTCATGGGTGGCCTGGTGGCTATTCAGCAAGCTCTAGCTAGCCCGGATCCCAAGGTGAGAATCCGAGCAATTAAGAGGGCTCTCCAATATGGCGCAAAAGGAGCGGATCTTGTCATCCAAGCCCTGCGAAATGATCCCAACTGGGAAGTGCAGTTTGCGGCTTGGGAGACGCTGCTGGAATCGAAGGATCCGCAGCAGGTGCAGGTGGCAAAGTCCCATCGACTTCCCCTCCGACAGGTTGGAGATGTCCGAGCAAGGTATAAAGCGGGAGAGCGGGATTTCCGCTGGGCCAACCTGAGGGGGGCCTACCTGATTGAGGCCAACCTGAGCCAGGCCAACCTGAGCCAGGCCAACCTGAGCCAGGCCAACCTGATCTGGGCCAACCTGAGCGGGGCCGACCTGATTGAGGTCAACCTGAGCAAGACCGACCTAAGAAGAGCCGACCTGAGTGGGGCCAACCTGAGCCAGGCCAACCTGAGCAGGGCTGACCTGAGCGGGGCCAACCTGAGCGGGGCCGACCTGAGCAGGGCTGACCTGAGGGGGGCCAACCTGAGGGGGGCCAACCTGAGTGGGGCCAACCTGAGCGGGGCCGACCTGAGCTGGGCCAACCTGAGCTGGGCCGACCTGAGTGGGGCCAACCTGAGCGGGGCCGACCTGAGGGGGGCCAACCTGAGCGGGGCCGACCTGATTGAGGCCAACCTGAGCCAGGCCAACCTGAGCTGGGCCGACCTGAGTGGGGCCAACCTGAGGGGGGCCAACCTGAGGGGGGCCAACCTGAGCGGGGCCAACCTGAGCTGGGCCGACCTGAGCTGGGCCAACCTGAGCCAGGCCAACCTGAGCAAGGCCAACCTGAGCCAGGCCAACCTGAGCCAGGCCAACCTGAGCGGGGCCAACCTGAGCAAGGCCAACCTGAGCCAGGCCGACCTGAGCCAGGCCGACCTGAGGGGGGCCAACCTGAGCGGGGCCGACCTGAGCGGGGCCGACCTGAGGGGGGCCAACCTGAGCCAGGCCAACCTGAGCGGGGCCAACCTGAGCCAGGCCAACCTGAGCGGGGCCAACCTGAGCAGGGCTGACCTGAGCGGGGCCAACCTGAGCGGGGCCGACCTGAGCAGGGCTGACCTGAGGGGAGCAAAGCTGGGTGGCACGAACCTAAAGGGGGCAAACCTATGGGGCGCAAAACTAAGTCCCGGCTGGGATCAATTCGCCGACTTGAAAGGGGCCATCCTCCCCGACGGAGCCATCCATCCCTAGCCTGATCCCTTGGCTACACTACCTACAGCCGCTCTCAGTGGATCCATGAGTCCCTCAGATCTCGCCTTTGCCAGCAATCACCAAGACATCCTCACACTGCTGGACTTAGTGGTTCGCGCCCGCTACCCTTTGATCTACCTGGTTACTCCCGAAGAAGCCCCGGCAGAGGAGCTCCTGCAAGTTCTAGCCGATTCCCTCAAGCCCAAGCGCAAACTCCTAATCTGGGATATCGTCTCCGGCTGGTCAGATAACGGCCAAAACAAAGGCCAATTGATGCCTGCTCTGGGCCGCATCGGCGCCATCAAAGAGGACGAGGCGGTTATTTGTGTTCTCAAAGACCTAAACCCCACCCTGAGAAATCCGGAACGCTCGGACAATTACCCCGTCATCCGCTACCTGAAAACCCTGGCCAGAGAGAGCCGCCACAGCCGCAAGTCCATCATCCTCTTGAGCCAAGAAGCCGTTGTCCCTGCCGAGCTGCGCGAGGAAATTGTGGTCTATGATTTTCCCCTGCCCAGCATCGCCGAAATTGAGCGGATCATTACCCGCGCGATCCCTGCCCGTCAACTGGAGCTAAGCGGCCCGGCGCGGGAACAACTGGTTCGAGCCTGCCAAGGACTGACCCGGCAGCGCATTGAGCGGATCCTGGCCCGCGCCCTAGCCGCCAAGGGCAAGGTCAGCGAGGGCGATATTGACCTTGTTCTGGAAGAGAAAAAACAATACATCCGCCAGACGGAAATCCTGGAGTTTTACAACCCCTCCGAGACCTTGCAAAATGTCGGCGGCCTGGAAAACCTCAAAGCCTGGATTCGGCAGCGCCGCAACAGTTTTAGTGCCCAGGCCCGTGCCTATGGCTTGCCCAGTCCTAAGGGCATTTTGCTGGCCGGGATCCAGGGCACCGGCAAGTCTCTATGTGCCAAAACCATAGCCCGCGAGTGGCGCATGCCCTTGCTCAGGCTGGATGTGGGGCGACTCTTCGGCGGGATCGTCGGCGAAAGCGAAAGCCGCGTGCGCCAGATGATCCAAATTGCCGAAGCCATGGCCCCTTGTGTGTTGTGGATTGATGAGTTGGATAAAGCCTTTGGCGGCGTCAACAGCGAGTTTTCAGGGGATTCGGGCACCAGCAAGCGGGTCTTCGGCAACCTGATCACCTGGATGCAGGAAAAAACCAAACCCGTTTTTATTGTTGCCACCGCCAACAATGTCCGCATCTTGCCGGCCGAGCTGCTGCGCAAAGGCCGGTTTGACGAAATTTTCTTCGTCAATTTGCCCAACCAACGGGAGCGGGAAGAGATTTTTCGAGTCCATGTCCAACGGCTACGGTCCAACCGAGTACGAGACTTCTCCTATACTGAGCTGGCCATGGCTGCAGAAGATTTCAGCGGGGCGGAAATTGAACAGACCATTTACGATGCCATGCACATGGCCTTTAATCAGGATCCACCCCGCGAGTTCACCCAAGAAGATATCCTGACCGCCATTCGCCAAACGGTTCCTCTAGCTGCCATCGCTCGTGACCAAATTCAAAGCTTGAAAGAATGGGCTGCCGAGTCAGGAGCACGTACCGCTTCCCAAGATCAAAAGTTGATTCAGGAGCTACGGACCATCGTCCAGAAGAGAGGGTTAGGCTACATTGAAGTTGATAGTCCCCCATCCTTTTCCTCTCCACCTCCTGCCTAAGCTGTTTTGGTCGGCTCGTTCCGAGTTGTGGCAGCTCCGTGGAAGTAGGCTTGCAAGCATTTTTTCCTGCAAGACGCAGAAAAACTCCGGTTGCCGCTCCGCTTGAATTTGCTGCCTGTGGATTAGCCCCCGTTAAATCCGTCCGGGGAAGCCGCCGATTGATCTGAGCTGCTCAGGTGGCCCCTTGTTGGATTAACTTCCGGCAGCTCCCAGGCAGGGCACTGGGATCGGATCCCGCACGTTAGCGTGCAGGACCGATGGTTTTGCACTTTTCGTATCCTTGACTACAGATTTTTTGGTAGGATTGATCGTGTAGAGGTACTGGTATGTAGAGCAGCCTTATGAGTGCAATCGCTGAAATGAGGGGGACAAGTCTCCTGGCCCGCCATCGCCAAAACATAGCAGCCTCCCTGGCCCGTCGTTTGGAAGCAGCTAGGGCGGCCAACAACACCCGCTTGATGGAGCTGCTGAAACAAGAAGAGCGGCAGCTGGCAGCCGAGTACGGCGGCAGGGATCCCTTCTCTTCAGCGCTCTTCAGAGGACTGCGCCACCTTTGGCAGAGCCTGAAGGCAGTCTTGGCGGCCTGCGATGAACTGCGGGTGCGGCAGTGGGTAGATGGCAGCGGCATGGTCTGGTGGTCTGTCCAAGACCCAATCACGGGAGAGCGCCTGTGTACCCATTCCGAGGGGGAGCTCATGGAGTGGATCGAGAAGCACCAGCGAGAGGATTAGTCTTCGCGGCTAGGACTTGCCTGAGCACCAATAGCCAGTGTTTCCCCTGGCGCTTCGTGCGTGTCCCAGTCTTTCCAGCTTGGGGAGGAAGGGAACAAAAAGTTTCACGGCTAGGCCGGGGCAATGGCCACCTGAGAATCCAAATTGATAGGATTACGAAGACTCATCATCTGCTTTAGGGGCCCTGGGATGGTTTGGCAACTGTTGACGTGGCCGGCCCAAAGTTTGCTTTGGCTAGCAGAGCAGATCCAAGAACGCGCCGAAGCACAGCTGGATAGCAAAGAAAACCTGCAAAAAGAACTTACGGCCCTGCAAATTCAGCTAGATTTGGGAGAAATTGACGAAGAAACCTACGCCCGCCGAGAAGAGGAGATTTTATTGGCTCTGGAAGCCTTAACCCAAGCAGAAGGAGAAGCCGAAGCATAGAGTTCTGCCGGTGGGCCTGGAAGGGATCCCTCAGCATTGCAGGGGGGCAGAACATGGGAGAATGAGCTTCTGTACACCCCCGTCTTTCCTACCCTGGGCTGTTTTCAATGACTGAATCCCATGAAACCTTGGTGCTCCGCGACGAGCAAAACCAGCCTCTCAAGTGCGAGATCCTGCGTCAGGTGGTCATCGACGAGCAGACCTATGCTCTGGTGACTCCCGTTGATGCTGTGATCAAAGTGCTGGTTTGGGAAGGGGAAGAAGAACCCAGCCAAGCGGTGAACGGCGATGCCAACATGGAAGGGATCCTGGACGAGCCGGATCCCGAAGAGCTACAGGCTGCCCTGCCCACCATCCAGGCTGTCTTGGGGGAGTTGAACCTCACCTTGCAGCAAAATGGCTTCGACATCCTCACGGTTCAGGGGGAATTGCCCCCAGTCGAAGAGGAAGATGTGTTCGAGCTGGGCGAGAGCGAGGAAGATGCCCAGGAGTTTCAACTGCTAGCTACCTTTTTCTACCAAGAGAAGAGATACGGCATCTTTACCCCCCTCGATCCCGTTTTGCTCTACGCCGCTCTGCCTGACGAAGGGGATCCCTACCTGCTCACCCCCGATGAGCCGCCAGAGCTTTTTGATCAGCTCTATGCCCTGCTGCTGGATCTCGATGAGGAATGGGAAGATGGAGATGACGAAGAAGATGAAGACGAAGATTAGGCGGTCAACCCCTTCTGTTCTGCCGAGTTGGATACTCCTGCCCAGCCAGTCGCCTCGGCGGTGCGGAGCACCATAGGGATAGAGGTGGTGAAACTACCCGGTAAAACTTGCCCAGAGTTTTTCACCAGCCACTCCAGACCCGTCTCAACATCTGTCGGGGGCGTCGGATCTGCGGGCCAAGGGTCAGAATAAGCCAGCCTCAGACCAGCCGCCTGAGCATTGCGTAGCGAAGGAGCATGACTCTAGTCAATAATAAGCTCAACTATACTGAAAATAATGTATAATATGTTCAGTACGGATTACTACCAGTTGATCTTTCTGTTTACTTTCGAGTCTGCCAACATGGTAGCCAAAGCAAAGCAGAAAATTGGTAGTAAGACGACACGGAAACTGCGCTTTGGGTATTCTACTCAAAGCTTTGCGGGATACCGCCATTCTGTTTGGACTCCGTCCCGCTAACGCGAATGGAAACAAACAGAATGCTATCGCTGCATAGTTGAACAGTGATGTTCAGCAGTGTTCAGCGTAAATGTATCAGCAACAGGGATGCAGCCGGTTGATTTAACCACCCTGCGTGCTGTGCTCGCCGATCTAACCCAGGCTAAGACAGGTCGGGATCCAGTGTTGCCTGCCCGCGTGGAATGGATCCAACAGACCGATCTGTGGACGGTGGTCATCGGCTTGCGCACCCTCACTGCCCGCCCCTGCCTGCTGTTGTGCTGGCATCCTCAGGCGGCCCGTCTCCACCTCTGTCAGCCTCCTCCCAAAGAGCCGGATGGCTTTCAATTTAGCCAGTTCCTCCAACGGCACCTGAAGGGTTTGGCTCTGACGGAGCTGGCTCTGCTGGAGGATTGGGAACGGGTGATTGACTTGCGCTTTGCCCCTCGGCCCGGGGATCCCCCTTATCGCCATCTCTACCTGGAGGTGATGGGCAAGCACAGCAATGCCATTTTGGTGGACGAGGCGGGCATGATCCTGGCCAGTGGCCATGGGGTAAGCGAGCGCCAATCGCGAATCCGTCCAGTGCAGCCGGGCCTGCCCTACGAGGCTCCTCCGGCCCTAACCGACCCGATCCCGCAGCGATCCGAGCCCTTCTCCTGCTGGCAAGAGCGCGTTGCCCTGATCCCCGGCCCCATCGGCCAACGGCTGTTGCGCTGTTATCGCGGCCTCAGTCGGCATTTGGTGGAAGCGATGTGTCATCAGGCTGGGATCCCGCCCCAAACCTCCACCGATCACCTCTCTGCCCGCGATTGGCAGGCACTGTTTGCCAGGTGGCAAGACTGGTTAACCCGTCTGGAAACAGGCCAGTTTGACCCAGCTCCCACTCCCCAGGGATACACCGTTCTCGGCTGGGCAAGCGGTGCCGTTCCCGTTAGCGGGACGGAGTCCCTGCAACAACCTTCTCGACTCAACCTGCACCAACTTCTGGAAAGCTACTACCAGGCTCAGCTTAATCGTGAACAGTTTGAGCGAGAGCGCCACCGTCTGCTGCAAAGGGTATCCACCCTGCTGAAAAAGCTCCATCAGCGGCGAGAGCAATTTGAGGCAATGCTGGCCGACTCCACCCAAGCGGAAGCCTCCAAGCAGGCTGCCGACTTGTTGATGGCCCACCTCCACCTCTGGCGGCCAGGGTTGCATCACATCGAGCTGCCGGATTTTGCCAGCGGCCAGACGGTCAAGATCCCTCTCGACCCTGAGAAAAATGCTATTCTCAATGCCCAAGCCTACTACCGCAAGCACCGCAAACAAAAACGGGCCCAGGATGCCCTCCGACCTTTACAAGAGGCGCTCGGCCAAGAGATCCTCTACCTCGAGCAGGTGGAAGCGTCTCTACAGCAGCTGGAAACCTATCGGGATCCCCAAGACTTGACCACCCTCAAGGAAATTGAGACCGAGCTGATTCAACAGCGCTACTTGGAGAGTCCCACTCGCAACAGCGGGACAGAGTCTCTGCGGGCGAGCTCAAAACATGCCTCACCGGCAACCTTCAATCCCCATCGCTTTACCAGCCCCAGTGGCTTCTCCATCTGGGTGGGGCGCAACAACCTGCAAAATGACCAGCTCACCTTTCGCGTGGCCCAGGAACACGATTGGTGGTTTCATGCCCAGGAGATCCCCGGTAGTCATGTGCTGCTGCGCTTGCCCCCCGGGGCTGTAGCAGAAAGCGAAGATCTGCAGGCGGCTGCTGATTTGGCGGCCCATTTCAGCCGCGGTCGCCTCAGCGAACAGGTGCCGGTAGTCTACACTCGCCCGAAACTGGTGTTCAAACCCAAGGGATCCCCGCCCGGCATGGTCGTTTACAAACAGGAGCAGGTGCTTTGGGGGCGGCCCAGCCATGCGCAGCTGCTCATTGCGTCAGCCCTTGGGCCACACTGACGCAACTGGTTACTTCGTTTCTGGCCCATGCCACGAGCAGGCTTGAGGGAATCTAGGGAAGAACCTTGAGGGAGTAAGGGGCGCTGCGGCCATAGCGGCTGGGGTCGTACATTTCTTCGGCCAAAGCAGGAGCCACCTGGAATTGGCCGGGGATCTCCGGGCGGAAGAGATAGACAAACTCATGGCGGCCCCGCTTGAGCTCGGTGCTGAAAAAGGCCACGCGGTCATCCCGATTCTCTTGGCGGGTCCAAAACCAGTCCCACCAGTAGTCTGGGGCCAAGCCGGTGAACTTTCGCAGATCCTGGGAGGTGATCTCGGCGCCGCTGGGCAGGGGATCCTCGACCACCACGTAGTGGCTGTCCCGCTCGGCTTCCACCGTCAACCGGGCCAGGAGGATTTCTCCGGCCCTTACTGTGTCGCCAGGGCGCAGCGGCTGCTCTCGGTAGCGGATCTTCCCGTTGGGTTGGGGCTGGGGCTGTAGGCGGAAGTAGCTGCGGCTCACCGCAAAGCCTTGGGCTTGAGAGGGCAGAGGGTTGGGGACGAAGGCTTCTCCCCTCAAGCTGTAGTAAAGGGGGCCGGGGCCGGACTTTTCCAGGCGCAGGCTGCTCAGGTTCCCCACTTCTGCGTCAGCCCAATCCAGCCCATAGCGGGGATCCCCAGCGCCGGCCTGCCAGCGACCGAGAAGGGATCCAGTTGTCCCATCCAACACCCGCACCTCGCCGGGGCCGGGAAGCTGCTGCTGCTGGGCTTGGTAGTAGGCGGACAGGCCGAGGAGAGCATCGGCGGTGGCTTTGGTGGTGCGCCAGCGGTTGTTTTGCCGCTGCTGGAGAAGGGCCTCGGCAATCTGGGCAGCCCGGTCATCCTGCAAGCGAACGGCCAATTGCAAAAGCGGGCCGGCCACCTCCATGTCGTCGTAGGTGGAGCGCTCGTGGGTTGCCAAGGAAGAGGCAGCCGGGATAAACCAGCGCCCTTGGGGATCCTGTTGCCGCCGCTCCAGAACCTCATCCAGGGCTGCCTGGGCAAGATCCCTCTGGCCCAGTTGCAGGGCAGCCAGGCCATGGTAGGCCAGGCCAAAGGTGGAAAGCTGGGCCGGCGGCGGCAGGTCGGCAGTTACCAAAGCGGGATCCCAGAGGGCCAGGCTGTAGGCGACAAAAGCCTGCAGATCCGGGGAGAGGGCTTGTGGCTGGGCCAGTTGAGCGGCCAGATAGTCCAAGGCCTGCCGCACCCGCCACTCTTTGAGGGCATAGCCAGCAGCTTGGGCAAGATGATATCCCTGCAGGATGTATCCGGTCAGATAGGGGTTGCTCCGGTCATGGGCCCACCAGCCCCAGCCCCCATCGTAGTTCTGGGATCCCTCCAGCCGCTGCAAGCCGGATCGAAGCACTCGAGGCAGCCGCTCCAGGGTTTGCGGTCGCGTCGGCGTTGCGGAGCAACAGCGCAGGTTCAAGCCCAACTGCTCGCTGACTTGGGCGACGGCTAGGGCGGGCAAGAAGCGGCTCAAGGTCTGCTCGGTGCAGCCGTAGGGGAACTCCACCAGGTAATCCAGCGGCCCCAGCAGGGTTGCTGCCGGGCTGGCAGCCAGTTCCAGATGTAGCTGCCGGGATCCCGGCACCCAGGTGGCGGGCCAATTCAGCGGCAACTCCAGACTGCCAGACTCCCCTTCACGCAAGCCAGACGGGGTTCCCAGTTGGCCCACTTGGGAGAAGCGATGCGCCGCCCCAAAGGGCTGGCTGGGGATCCGCAGTTGCAACGCATCTTTCAGCCCATTCCCTTCCGCCCAGACCCGCAGAGAGGTATCTCCGGCCCCCAGAACCTGGAGAGGCCATTCCACCCGCCCCGCTCCTTGGGCCGGCACGGTGAGGCGTTGTCGTTCCGGGCCTTGCAATTTCAAGATCCCACCGGCAGGAACAGGAACTTCCAGCCGCACCTCCACCGCTTGGGCTTGACCCGTGCGGTTTTGCACAATGGCCGCCAAGGTGAGCTGATCCCCCACCCGGAAAAAGCGGGGAGCGGCCAAGCGCACCAACAGGTCTTTGCTAACCGAGACTGTGGCAAGAGCGGATCCCACCTGGGTGTCGGCAGTGGCGGCGCGGGCGGTCAAGCGCCAGGTGGTCAGGTTGTCGGGCCAGCGCACCTGCACCTGAGCCAGGCCATCGGCATTGGTGACCAGATCCGGAAACCAGGCGGCGGTATCGCGAAAGTCTTCCCGCACTTGGCCGGCCAGCTTGTCAGCACCGCCGGGATATTGCTGAGGGAAAGAGGTAGTGGTGGTAACTTGGTTGTACTGGCGCCCATAGAAGAAGCGGCGAATATCCGGGGTGAAGTCGGGTCGCAATAGGTAGAGGGCATTGTCTACAATCCCTAGGCCCACCTCGGCGCTCACCGGCTGCCCTTGGGCATCGCGGGTGCGGATTTGGATTTGGGCGGTCTCGCCCGGTCGATAGTTGGGCTTATCGGTCTGCAGCTCCACCTGCAAAAAGCGATCCAAGGGGGAGACCCGCAGCAGGGCCTCGCTTCGGTACAGCCGCCGCTCTGGGCCGATGGCAGTGGCAGTGACGTAGAGATTAGGACGATAGTCGCCGCGGATGGGCAGCCGCAGCGTGGCCGTATGCCCCTGGAGACGCAGCACCTGCACCTGGTGCAGCCGGGATCCCTCAATGCCCACCAGCACCGCCACATCCGGCAGCGGCGAGACTATCAGGATCTGGGCCTCCTCCCCCACCTGGTAGATCTGCCGATCCGCCACCACCTCCAGGCTGGGCAGGGATCCCCAACTTTGCAGGGGGCTGCCCGGCTCCACCACCCAGAGATAGTCCACCTCCTGCACCCGTTCGCGCCAGCGGTGCAGAGCACTTTGACGGGGGGGATCCCATGCCGTCAACCGCACCCGGTAGTCTCCCGGCTCCAGGTCGGCGGGCAAGCTGAGGGTGAGGCTGCCCTCCCCGTTGACGATCTGAAAAGGCTGCCGCAGCAGGGTACCTTGCCGTTGGTAGGTGCTGCTCTTGGGATCCCAGCGCCAGCGCTCCAGGCTCAGCTCTCCGGTGGCGCTGACGGGGCGGCCATCGTAATCGCGGGCTTGCAGCCGGTAGGTGAGGGTATCCCCCGGAGCGGGCAGGTGGCGGTCGGCCTCGGCAAAGAGGGCAAATTCGCCAGCTGTTACCCAGGCCCGCGCCGTTCCGGTCACGGTGCGACGGCTGATGTCGGTCACCTCCACCTCGATGCGCAACTGCTGCACCTCTTGGGGGCCCCAGTAGCTGTCTTCTTCCCAGTTGAGATCCTGCAGCAGGCGATCCAGGCGAAACTCCGCCCGCCCTTGGGCATCCGTCACCCCTTCCCCTTCCGCCACCAACTGGCCGTAGCCGCCGTAGTAGCCCTGCTCCTCTCCCAGGTCGTCGGCGAAATAGTCTTCCTCGGCAGAACGGGGCAACAGCCCATAGCGCAGGCTCCAGTCGGGGCTGCTGTAAACTCGGTAGCGAAGCTGGGCAGCGGCCACCGGCGCGCCGAAAAGATACTCGGCCTCCACCTGCACCTTCAGGGATCCCCCCCGCACCAGCCAAGGTCGGTCGGGCACCACCGCCACCTCAAACTCCGGCTTGCGGTAGGCTTCCACCTGAAAAGAGGTGTATTCGCGGCTGGATCCCTGCGGCCCTGACACCTGCCACTCCAGGCCGTAGCTGCCCAGGGACGCTTCTTCTGGCAGTTGAAACTCCCCATGGACACTGCCAAAAGCATTGGTGGCCAGGGTTTGTTCGCTCAACACATCCCCGTTGGGGGCCGTGAGGGTCAGGCGCACTGCTTGTCCTGGGGGAGGCGGCATGAGGCGGGTTTGCTCTCGCACCAGGGCGCGGAAATAGACGGTTTGGCCGGGACGGTAGAGGGGACGGTCGGTGTAGGCGTAGATGCGGTGGGGCTGGTTCCAGCCATAGGCGTAGCTGCGGGACAAAGCCTGTAACCTGTTGTCGGCGCTGCGGCCATAGACCACCACGGAGGAGCTAGCTCCCGCCGGCAGTCCAAAGCGGGCCAGCCCCTCTGCATCGGTGGTGGCCGCCAAGGGATCCCCCCTCTCCCCGAAAACTTGGATCTGGATCCCGGCCAGGGGACGCAGCTCCCGCAGGTGCACCGCCTGCACCACCAACTGGCTGGCATCCTGCTTCTGGATGAGGCCGAGATCGCTCACCAAAAACCAATGGTCGAAACGGGGCAAGGGTGCAGCCGCATTCAGCGGCTCCCGGCCCTCCGCCTCCACCCAGTAGGCCCCCGGCGGCAGGATCCCCAGCTCCAAGGTTTGGGCTGTCCACCCCTCTCCCGCTCGTCGTGGCACCGGCTGCTGCCAACTGCGCACAAGCTCCCGCCGCAGGGTGGGATACAGAGCCGGATCCAGGGAGCCATAGCCAGCATCCGCCAAATCTCGCAAGAGAGGGGATCCCTGCAGCTCTGTCAGGGAAAAGCGATAGAGGCTGAGCTGCACCGAGCCCAGGCTGGTGGCCCGCCACTGCAGCCGCGCCGGTTCTGCGGTCGTAAACACCTGGCTGGTGCTGTAGAGATAGAGACCGGGGGGGACAAGCTGAGGGCGCAAGGTGGGGATCCGAACCGTTGCCCCCTCCCGCACCAGAACGGATCCCTGGCTGCCCACCGTTTCCAGGCCGGATCCCTGCACCGTCACCTGGTATTCCCCAACAGGCAATCGATCCAAGCGATATTCGCCATCTGAGGCCAAGCTGGCGCTGCGCGTGACCGGGCCGGCGGCGATCACCCGGACGCTCTCCAGAGCTACCCCTGCCGGCAGCTCCACCCGTCCCGCCAGGGATCCCGTCGGCTGTTCGGAAAGCAAAACTGCCAGCCCCACCCCCAACAACAGCACCAGGGCCGCTAACCATCGCCTCAGCATGGGATCCCTTTCCTTTGTTGCTCCTACCCTGTGCCCTGGCCGCCCTGGGGGTTCAAGGGTCAGCCCAATCCACTACTTCACCAGCTCGAAGACGTTGAACATGGGCAGGTACATGGCCACGATAATGCAGCCCACCATACCGCCCAGGATCACGATCATCAACGGCTCCAGCAGGCTGGTGAGGGCGCGTACCGCCTCCTCCACCTCCAGCTCGTAGAAATCCGCCGTCTTCATCAGCATCGCGTCCAGCTCCCCTGTCTCTTCCCCCACGCTGATCATCTGAATGGCCATGACTGGGAAGACCTTGGCCTTGTCCAGAGCAGGGGCAATCTGCCCTCCCTCTGAGATGGATTGGCGGGCGGCGTCAATGGCGTTGGCCACCACCTGGTTGCCGGAGGTGTCGCGCACAATTTCCAAGGAAGTCAGCACCGGCACCCCGGAGCGGGTGAGAGCGCCAAAGGTGCGGCAGAAGCGAGCCACCGCCGACTTCTGGATCAGATCCCCGAAGATAGGGAGCTTGAGGGCCAGCGCGTCGATGGTCTCCTTGCCGGCAGGGGTGCGGTAAAAGCGCCGGAAAGCAAAATAGACGGCCCCTAGAAAGCCCACCAGCCCCAAGCTGTACTGGGGCGTGCGCAGGAACTTGCTGATGTTGATAAAAAACTGGGTGAAGGCAGGCAGCTCCCCTCCCAAGTCGTTGTAGATGCTCTCAAACGTGGGCAAGATGAACAGCACCATCCCTAAAAAAATAAGGATTGCCAAAATTGTCACCACCACCGGATAGGTCATGGCTGATTTAATCTGCTTCTGCAGGCGATCCATGTCTTCCAGCAGCTTGGCCAGACGGTTGAGCACTTCATCCAGAACCCCCCCCACTTCTCCTGCCTGCACCATGCTGCAGTAAAGGCCATCAAAGGCATCCGGGAAAGGGCGAATGGAGTCAGAAAGGTTTTTCCCGGCTTCCACGTCTGAGCGAATGGCCCTCAGGTATTTTTTGAGCTTGGGGTTGCCGGTTTGCTCCTCCATGATGGTAAGAGAGCGCACCATCGACACGCCGGCGTTGATCAGGGCAGCGAACTGCCGGGAAAACACCGCCTTGTCGCGAATGTCGATGGATCCCAGCATCGACAAATCGAAAGACGTCTCCAAGGAGAAAAAGGGCTTTTCTTCCTGAATGTCCTCCTGTTTGGCGAAAATCCCATCTCGGCGCAGCCGTGCGCGGGCCTCGGTCAAGTTGTTGGCCACCACCGTCAGGCGTACCGGCTGACCGGCCTTTAACCCCCGAACCTTGTAGCGCGGCATGGCTGTACCCCCGGCTAGAACGAAATGGCTTTAAATGTTTCGCAGGTGCAAAAGAGAAGTCAGCCCAAACCTTGGGCAGATCAACAATCTCTCAGCTAGAGCTTAGCCACAAATCAAGTCAGCGGCTAGAGATCGGCAATGAACCCTCACCCCGGGATCCCAGCACTGCCTGGTGGCAACGAGGTTTAGCGACGGGCGGCAACTGCTGGTGGCCGCTGTTGCTGGGCAGCCGCGGCTGGCGAGGGCCCGGTAACGTTGCCCAAAAGCCGTTGCAACTCCTCGGGGCGAGAGGTCTTAGACATGGCCGTATCGAAGTCGATCTTGCCCTGTAGGTAAAGGTTAGCCAGATCTTGCTCCAGCGTTTTCATGCCCTGCTTGCCCCCCGTCTGGATAGCCGAGTAGATCTGGGCAGTTTTGCCCTCCCGAATCAGGTTGGCAATGGCCGGCGTCACTACCATGATCTCCTGCACCAGCACCCGTCCAGGCTCTCCCGGTTTGGGGTTAAGGCGGCGGGCCAAAGTTTGGGAGAAGACGGCCTTGAGGGAGTTGGAGAGCTGCACGCGAATCTGCTGCTGCTGCTCGGGCGGGAACACATCCACCAAGCGATCCACCGTCTGGGCGGCAGAACTGGTGTGTACCGTGGCAAAGCAGAGGTGGCCCGTCTCGGCGGCGGTAATGGCCAACTGGATGGTCTCCAGATCCCGCATCTCCCCGATCAGGATCACATCCGGATCCTCCCGCATCGCTGCCCGCAGGGCATTGGCAAAACTCTTGGTGTCTTCCCCCAGTTGCCGCTGGTGGATGATGCTGCGAATGGGGGTGTAGATGTACTCAATGGGATCCTCGATGGTGAGGATGTGCTCGGCCCGTTCGCGGTTGATCATGTCGATCATGGAAGCCAGCGTAGTCGATTTGCCAGATCCCGTTGGGCCGGTTACCAGCACCAAGCCCCGCGGCAGGCGAGCTGCTTCCTTACACACATCCGGCAGGCCCAGCTTGTCGATGTTGGGGATCTCAGAAGCCAGGGCCCGCATGGCGCAAGCATAGGTGCCGCGATCGCGGTAGACGTTCACGCGGAAGCGCCCGATCCCCCGCACCCCATAGGAGCAGTCCAATTCCCAGTTTTGCTCCAGCTGCTTGCGCTGGTTGTTGTTCAGCATGCTGAAGATCAACCGCTGCACCTCCTCTGCCGAGAGAGGCTCATGCTCTGTCGGCTCAAGGTGACCATTGATGCGGAAGTAGGGGGGCAAACCCGCCGAGATATGAATGTCGGAACCGCCCTTTTGGACGATTGCTTCCATGAGGTCTTCGATCATCAGTTGGGGCATAGGGTTGGGTTCTCCAAAGGCGAGTAGAACTGTCTATCAAAAGAGCCGCCGGCCAAAGCCATGTGAGAAAGGCAACTGTATAGGACTGTTATAGTCGGCACCCCAACATCGTCAAGTGCCAAGCCGACTTCCTAAAACTTCGGGGTCAGGCAATAGGGGCAGTCCATCCAGTCCACATGCAAGGCCGCGCCACAGTTGCGGCAGGTGCTGAGAGCCTTGGCACGGGCCTTCAGCTCGCTTTCCAGACCCTTGTCGGTGAGGGTCACCCGATCCACCTCCTCCAGCGTGGTGAGGCCCTGCTTCACCAGCATCAAACTGTAGGCCAGCAGGGTTTTCATGCCACTTTCCACCGCCGCTTCTTTGATCACCTCCGTGGGGGCCTCTTTGTTGATCAAGTCCGCAAGGCGGTCGTTCATGCGCATGAACTCGTACACCCCTACCCGACCTTTGTAGCCCACGCCCCCACACTTCTCGCAGATGGGCTTGCCGGTGGCCTTGCGCTGCTCCACTTCTTTGGGGGAGAGCTTGTTGGCTTTGTAGAAGGTGAGCTGCTCGCCGTCGCCACTGAGGGTAAGGCCATAGCGGGCCAGCTCCTCCGGCGTGGGGTGGTAGGGGATCCGACATTCGGTACACACCCGGCGCATCAAGCGCTGGGCCAACACCCCCAGCAACGAGCTGGAGATCATAAATGGCTCGATCCCCATCTCCGTCAGACGGGCAATGGCGCCAGGGGCATCGTTGGTGTGCAGCGTGGTCAACACCAAGTGGCCCGTGAGGGAGGCTTCGATGGCGGTTTTGGCCGTCTCGTGGTCGCGGGTTTCCCCCACCAGGATGACATCCGGGTCTTGCCGCAAGAAGGCCCGCAGGATCATGGCAAAGTCCATGCCCTTTTCTCGGATCACCTGCACCTGAGTGATCCCCGGCAGCGAGTATTCAATGGGATCCTCGGCGGTGCTGATGTTGATGCCCGGGTCGTTCACCTCCGCCAGGGCCGAGTAGAGGGTGGTGGTTTTCCCGGATCCCGTTGGCCCGGTCACCAAGATTAGGCCAAAGGGTCGCTTGACAATCTCCTTGAAGCTTTCCAAGGTCTCTGGGTCGGTGATCAGCTTGTCCAGCCCCAGTTGGGTGGCGGAGTTGTCCAGAACCCGCAGCACGATCTTTTCCCCATAGCGGGAGGGCAGGGTGCTGACCCGAAAGTCCACCTTGCGCCCCTTGAAGACCCGCCGAATCCGCCCATCCTGGGGCATGCGCCGCTCGGCAATGTTCAGGTCGGAGATGATTTTAAAGCGGGCAGTGAGGGCGGGGACGATCTTCTTGGGAAAGTTTTCAAAAGCCTGCCGCAACACCCCATCTTTGCGGAAGCGGATGCGCAGGTATTCTTCTTGTGGCTCGATGTGGATGTCAGACGCCCCGTCCTGCAGGGCCTTGACCAGGATCTGGTTGGACAGTTTAATAATCGGGGCATCATCTGCCGATTTGACCTGCTGCTCCAGGGATCCCTCGCCGACCTCATCGGCAGCCACATCCTCGATGCTGTCCAGATCGATTTCGGCGGTATTGACCACCACCTCTTCTTCCTGCTGGGCAACAGCGTCGTTGATCCCTTTAACAGCAAGTAAATCCGCCTGCACATCCATGTAGCGGTTGATCAGGGTCTCGAAATCCCGCTGGGTGAAGACCCGCCGCTGCAGCTTCAGCCCTTGGATGCGAAAGCGCCGTTGGATGTCATCCAACGCCTGCAGGTTGTCCGGCTTGACCATTGCCACCATCACTTGGTTATCCTGGCGGCGGATGGGCAAGAACTTGTAGCGGTTGCAGATGTCGAGGGGCAAGATCAAGTCGATCAGCCCAATCATCTCGGAGATCTCCACCGGCTCCAGGTCGACATCCAGGGAGGGGATCCCGTAGATGATTTTCAGTTCAAAGAGCTGCTGCCGTTTGTAAGCCCGCTCCAGGTCAGGGGTGATCTCTTTGCCCACGATATCCTTGACCACCAGAGCCAGGGCCTTGCTGTTGCCCTCTCGATCCGCTTTGAGGGCGTTTTGGATGTCCTGGATCTGCTTATCGTCGGCAAAGCCCAGCTCCTTTAACTTGCGGCCAAAGGGGGTAATGCTGACGTTGGCGATGGCCAGAGCTTTGCTGGCAGCGCCGGCGCGGCGCGAGGTAAAGGGAGGGGAAGGAAGATCGCTCATGCTGGCGGGTCACCCACACACAATGCCTCTATTTCACTGCACTTGGCTGCTAAGGGTCAACGGTAAAGATACATAAGTCTGGACTTCCCAGAGGCCGCCAACCCTAGGCTTACTATGCCCCAACTCGGCTCAAATCTCGCATTCCTATCCACCTCACCCCCTAAGTCTCGCAGACCAGCGCTTGCGACCGCTGGGTCAAGTAAAGGTTTTCGCTGTAATCGACAGGGCAGTCGATGAGGGTGGGCACCGGCTGCTCGAGGGCCTGCTTCAGGATGGGGATCAGCTCGGCAGCCTTTTCGACACGGTAGCCCTTGAGGCCCATGCTCTCCGCCAGCTTGACGAAGTCTGGATTGCCGAACTTGACGAAAGCAGCCTCGTTGTATTGATTGTGTTGCTTCCACTCGATCAGCCCATAGCCGCCATCGTTGAAGATGAGGGTGACAAAGGGGGTGCCCACCCTGAGGGCAGTTTCCAGCTCTTGGCAGTTCATCATGAACCCCCCATCTCCGGTCACGGCCACGATGCGCCGGTCGGGATGCACCAATTTGGCGGCCAAGGCCCCCGGAATGGCGATGCCCATGGCGGCAAAGCCGTTGGAGATGAGACAGGTGTTGGGTTTGTCACAGTGGTAGAGGCGGGCCATCCACATCTTGTGGGCGCCGACATCGGAGATGACGATGTCTTCCGGTTGCAGGACTTGGCGCAGGTCGTAGATCAGCTTTTGGGGCTTGATCGGGTAGCTCTGATCCTGGGCATAGCAGGTGTACTCGCGGACGATGTTCTGCCGCAGGCTGATGCCATAGGGATCCGGCTTGCCCGTGCGATCGCAGCGGCGCAGGATCTCCATCAGGGAGTCGGAAATGTCTCCCACCACCTCCACTTGCGGAATGTAGCTGCTGTCGATTTCAGCCGGCAGGGCGGCGATGTGAACGATGGGGATGGTGCCGTCGGGGTTCCATTTCTTGGGAGAGTACTCGATGAGGTCGTAGCCGACGGCGATCAACAGATCGGTTCGGTCGAAACCACAACTGACCAGATCCCGCTGCTGTAGGCCAACGGCCCACAAGGACAAGGGGTGGGTGTAGGGGATCACCCCTTTGCCCATGAAGGTGTTGACCACGGGGATGTTCAAGCGGGTGGCAAATTCCGTGAGGGCACTGCTGGCTTGGGCGCGAATGGCCCCATTGCCGGCCAAAATCAAGGGGTTGCGGGCGCGGGAGATCAGGGACGCCGCTTCGTTCAGGCTTTGATAGGAGGCGTAGGTTTTGTCCAGGCGATCTCTCCTCAAGGGAGTGCCGCTGGCTTCCATGGCGGCGATGTTTTCCGGCAAGTCGATGTGGACGGCCCCGGGCTTCTCGGCTTGGGCCAATTTGAAAGCCTTGCGCACGATCTCCGGGGTGATGCTGGGGCGCACGATCTGGGCATTCCACTTGGTGACGGGGGCAAACATGGCCACCAAATCCAGGTACTGATGGGATTCGATGTGCATGCGGTCGGTGCCGACTTGGCCGGTGATGGCCACTAGGGGTGCTCCATCCAGGTTGGCATCGGCAACTCCGGTCATCAGGTTGGTGGCGCCCGGCCCCAAGGTGGAGAGACACACCCCCGCTCTGCCCGTCAGCCGGCCATAGACATCGGCCATGAAGGCGGCCCCCTGTTCGTGGCGGGTGGTGATAAAGCGAATTGAGGAGCGGCGCAGGGCTTGCAGGACTTCCAGGTTTTCTTCGCCAGGAACGCCGAAGATGTACTGCACCCCCTCATTTTCCAGGCAGCGAACCAGCAGTTCGGCGGTATTCATGGTGGCAAGGGTATGGAGAACGGTGGATCTGGATCCCACCATAGACGGCGGACGGGGCAAGGGATAACTTGTTTTCTGGGCTTGGGGACGGGGGCAGGCTGGGCTGGGAACCAAGCTAAGCTCAAAGGGGCGGCCCAGGCCCAATTGCCCCTCCAAGCTTCCTCTTCTGGAGATGCCCATGCGGCTCTACGTCGAACCTTTCACCGTTCACAAGCGCTACGCCTTGACCATCAGCCGAGGTACCCACAGCGATACAACCTTGGCTTGGGTGCGAATTGAGGAGGAGGGAGTTGAAGGGTGGGGAGAGGCTTGCCCTTTTTCGGTGAGCGACGACTACCACCAGTCTCTGGACGACATCCTGATGGGTCTGGAGGTGGCCAAAGGGATCCTGCGCCGCCATTCCCCCTGGGAGCGACAGCCAATCGAGGCAGAACTGCTGCGGGCCGGGATCCCTTCGGCAGCGCGGGCAGCGGTGGATATGGCCCTGCACGATTGGATGGGCAAACGGCTGGGGAGGCCCCTGTGGCAGTTGTGGGGGCTGGATCGCTCCCGCATTCCGCCCACGACGATGACGATCGGCATCTCCACCCCGCAGGCGGCCCGCCAGCGCGCCTTGGCCTGGATGGAACAGACCCAAGCGCGGGCTTTTAAGATCAAGCTGGGCAGCGGCTCAGGACTGATGGCGGATCAGAACATGCTGATTGCTGTACAAGAGGTGATCCCGCTGGGATCCCTGATTACAGTGGATGCCAACGGCGCTTGGACGGTGGAGCAAACCCTGAGCATGAGCAACTGGCTGGCGGGGCAAGGGGTGAGCTACCTGGAGCAGCCTTTGGAGAGGGGGCAGGAAGCGAAGCTGATCACCCTCTGGCACGAGTCGAAGCTGCCCATTTTTGTGGATGAGAGCTGTATGGACAGCCGCGATATCCCCCCTCTGGTGGATCGCGTCCACGGGATCAACATTAAGCTGATGAAGTGCGGAGGCCTCAGCGAAGCCTGGCGCATGATCCACACCGCCAAAGCCCACGGCCTACAGGTGATGTTGGGCTGCTACAGCAACACAGCTCTGGGGAACACAGCGGCAGCCCACTTGGCTCCCCTGGTGGATTACCTGGACTTGGATAGCCACCTCAACCTCATCGACGATCCCTTTGCCGGGGCCATCCTGCAGGACGGCTGCCTGCTCCCCACCGACCGACCGGGTTTGGGGGTAGAGCTGAGGGAGCATGCCTCTAACCCCCAAAACCCTGAACTTTGCTGAATTTACTGAGCTTTAGGCGGTTTGGCAAAAGTCATTGAGAGGGATATAGTAGACCAAGTTTCCCCCTGATCCTTGAGTCCACCGCAACGGTTGCCGGGAAGTGAAGGGGGAAAGCGCTCGGGGGGTATTCCTCAGGGCTTTGCGGGATACCGCCTTCCTGCTCAGAGATAGGCAGGATGCGATCGCTTCTTTCCTGAACCATGTTCAGGAGAGTTCAGCGTGAATGTATCAGGAATGATGGGAAAGCCAGGATCCCTGTCCAGCGAAAGTCGCGTGGCCATCCTGCTCCACGGGGGATTGCTGGGGGAGCATGGGAAAACGGGGCTGGGGCTGCTGCGCTACGGCTCCTTCCCGGTGGTGGCGGTGATCGACCGGGAGCAGGCGGGGGGATCCCTGGCCCATCTGACCGGAATTGCCAAAGACATTCCCATCGTGGCCTCGGTGGAGGAGGCGCTGGCCCACCGGCCTGAAGTTCTGGTGATTGGGATCGCCCCTTCAGGGGGGCAGTTGCCGCCAGACTGGCGGGAGGAGTTGGGCCTGGCCCTGCGAGCTGGCCTGTCTCTGGTGAATGGGCTGCACACGCCTTTGGCCGAGGATCCCCAGTTTCGGCAGTGGTTGCAGCCGGGGGCCTGGATCTGGGATATTCGCCGCGAGCCCCCCAACCTGTCGGTGGGGAAAGCCCTGGCCCGCACCCTGCCCTGTAAACGGGTGTTGACGGTGGGCACCGACATGAGCGTGGGCAAAATGTCCACCAGCCTAGAGCTGCACCGGGCCAGCCTGAGGCGGGGCCTGCGCTCCCGCTTTTTGGCCACCGGGCAAACCGGGATTCTGATCGGCGGCGAGGGGATCCCTTTGGATGCGGTGCGGGTGGACTATGCCAGTGGGGCGGTGGAGCAACTGATCTTACGCTATGGCTCTGACCACGACATTCTGCACCTGGAAGGTCAGGGATCCCTGCTCAACCCCGCCTCTACGGCCACCTTGCCCCTGTTGCGCGGATCCCAGCCCACCCACCTTATCCTGGTACACCGCGCCGGCCAGACCCACATCAAGGGGATAGACTACGTGCCCATCCCGCCCTTACCCAAGGTGATTGAGCTGTATGAACAGGTGGCGGCAGCTGCCGGGGCTTTTGCCCCCGCGCCCGTGGTGGGGATTGCCCTCAATACCTTCGGCTGGGAGGAAGAAGCAGCCCTGGAGCAGATCCGCCGGGTGGAAGCCGAGACCGGACGGCCCTGTACGGATGTGGTGCGTTTTGGGGCGGATCCCTTGTTGGAGGCAATTCTGGCGGCAGGATAACTCAGTTTGCAGACAGCGGATCCACTCCCATTGTCCATCTGGGAAAAACTCATCATCTTCAACAGGTGAGCGATTCAGATGGTTCCCGGTGCCGTTGTCTTCTCTGAGATGCGATCTCCTCAGCCAGGTATTCTCGATCCAAGTCGCTCCCATTGGCCGGGGGCCAGGAACTGGGCTTGCTCCGTGTTCAGAGAAGAGCATGACTCTAGTCAATAATAAGCTCAACTATACTGAAAATAATGTATAATATGTTCAGTACGGATTACTACCAGTTGATCTTTCTGTTTACTTTCGAGTCTGCCAACATGGTAGCCAAAGCAAAGCAGAAAATTGGTAGTAAGACGACACGGAAACTGCGCTTTGGGTATTCTACTCAAAGCTTTGCGGGATACCGCCATTCTGGTTGGAAACAAACAGAATGCTATCGCTGCATAGTTGAACAGTGATGTTCAGCAGTGTTCAGCGTAAATGTATCAGGCCTTCAATCTTCGGAAAGTAAGCCGATGGGTACACCTGCACAGCCAAGATGGGATCCTAGATTCACAGTCTTCCCCAGAACTCCAGATGACAACTCCCCCCGAAAGGCCTAACCCCAAGATGAAATCGGGATCCCTGCCCTCTGCCCTGCGATCCGGGCTGAACATTGCCCTGTTCCTATTCTTGGTGGTGCTGGTTTCCTACTTGGGTCTTAACTTCGTGCTGGCCTTGGTGGACAAGCTCAGGTGACCACTCCGTAAACCGATCCCCCGGCGTCACCCCGTTGCTGCTGGCCCGGATTTGCCAATGGCCCTTTGTCGCCGACGGCAGGAAAGATACACTGGATTTACAGGACTTAACACCTTCTCTCAGTTGCCCCCTTGCCACCATGAGCCCCCTCTTTTGGTTGAGGCTGCCCTCTTTCTCCTGGCCTTCGCCGGGATCCCCTGGGCTTTATTCTGGATCCTACTCTGGATCTCAACCAGGGCCGACCCTAGCCCGCCGGGATCCTTCCTGGAAGCGTTGGCTGCGCTATCTTTATCTGCGCCTGTTGCGGCTGCAATCGTCGCCAAAAGAAATTGCCCGTGGCTTGGCGGTAGGGGTTTTTGCCGGCTGTTTCCCCATCTTTGGCTTTCAAACGTTGGCCGCTCTGGTGTTGGCTGTTCCGTTTCGGGGCAACAAGCTGGCGGCGGCGGCAGGAACCTGGGTGAGTAATCCCTTCACCTATGTGCCCATCTATACGTTTAACTACCGGGTGGGGGAATGGCTGCTGGGATCCCCTTCCACAGAGCTGGTGGCGGCCACTTGGCAAAACTGGATGCAGTGGGGCTTGGAGATGTCGGGCACGCTGTTTGTCGGCTGTGCATTTGTCGGTTTTTGGGGATCCCTTGTCAGCTATTTTCTGGGGCTGTGGTTGGTGCAGCGGAT
The DNA here is from genome assembly GCF_054059035.1 of Thermostichus sp. MS-CIW-36. Classification (NCBI taxonomy): domain Bacteria; kingdom Bacillati; phylum Cyanobacteriota; class Cyanophyceae; order Thermostichales; family Thermostichaceae; genus Thermostichus; species Thermostichus sp. MS-CIW-36. The sequence goes on along the minus strand of NZ_JBSSBR010000013.1, from coordinate 29,220 downwards.
TCGTCGGCGGCAGAAAATGGCCGGCAGGGGTCTGTGAATGGGCGCAAGGCGATTCAGAATCCCAACTGAGAACCCAATCCTGGACAGTCTGCAGGTGCAGAGATCCATCCGTTTTCACAGAGCTTTTCACAGATAAGGTCTCATGATGGAAGACATGCGAGCGTTGTTGACAGACCTCAGCCGTCGCTCCCAGCGATGGGGGGAGCAGTTGGGATCCGCTTTGCAGACGGGTATGAACCAGCTCACGCAAGCCCCTCAGCCCATTGTGTTGCTCTCTTCACGGGAACTGGAGAAAATGCGGCGGGCTTGTCGCCTGGCAGCAGATCTGCTCAAGCACTTGGAGCCGATGGTGCGGCCAGGGGTCACCACCCAAGAGCTCAACGACGAGGCCGAGCGATGGACGCGGGCGCATGGGGCCAAAAGTGCCCCTTTGGGCTACCATGGCTTTCCCAAGTCCATCTGCACCAGCGTCAACCACGTGGTCTGCCACGGCATTCCCAGCCCCAAGCAGATCCTGCGAGAAGGCGACATCATCAACATCGATGTCACCCCGGTTTTGGATGGCTACCACGGCGATACCTCCAAAACCTTCTTTGTCGGACAGCCTTCTGAGCGGGCGCGGCGCCTGGTGGAGGTGACCGAAGAATGTCTGCGGCGGGGCATTGCTGCTGTAAAGCCGGGGGGGAGAGTCGGCGACATTGGCGCTGCCATTCAAGAATACGCCGAGGCCCAGGGCTACAGCGTAGTGCGGGATTTTGTCGGGCATGGGGTGGGACGGCAATTCCACACGGCCCCCCAGATCCCCCACTACGGCGAGCGAGGAAAAGGGGAGAAACTCCGCCCCGGCATGGTGTTCACCATCGAGCCGATGATCAACGAGGGCACCTGGGAGGTGAAGGTGCTCTCCGACGGGTGGACGGCGGTCACTTTGGATGGCAAGCTCTCGGCGCAATTTGAACATACAGTCGCCGTTACCGAAACCGGTGTAGAAATTTTAACCCTGCCTTCCCAAAGCCCTTGAGCCATCATGAACAGCGCCCCCGCTCTCCGCCTGCGCCTCTCCTCCGAGAACCTGCTGCTGCTGCTGGCGGCGGCAGTGGGGTTGGCCACGGGGCTGTTGGTGGTTGGATTTCGCTACTTGATTGGCTGGTGGCGCTATCTGCTGCAGGACACCCTCGTCGATGGCCTCGGCAGGGCTGCAGAACACTATGGCCTGTGGCTGCTGGGATCCTGGCCGCTGGCTTTGGCGCCGGTGTTGGGGGGCCTGCTGATCGGCGCTTTGGGGGCAGTTGTGCCCTTTCCCAACTTGAGCCTCTCCGGCTTGGTGAGTCCTGCTCGTCCTTTGGCACTTCAGCCCTGGTGGATCCCGCTCAAGCTCTTGGCGGCTGCCATCTCGTTGGGCGCGGGAGCTTCCCTTGGCCCTGAGGCCCCCAGTGTGGAAAGTGGCGCTTTGCTGGGATCCCTGCTGGGGCAAAACCTACGCCTCTCGCGGGAGCGGGTGCAACTGTTGATGGCTGCCGGAGCAGCGGCTGGCCTGGCGGCAGGGTTTAACGCGCCCATTGCCGGGGTGTTTTTGGCGCTGGAGCTGGCTTTGGCCCGCACCTTCACCACTTCTGCTGTCAGTGTGGTGGTGTTGGCGGCGGTGGTCTCCGCCTTGATCGCCCAGGTGGGGTTGGGGGCACAACCCGCTTTTCTTTTGCCCACCATCACCCAGCCGGCTTTTGTCTTGCCGGACTACGAGATCCACAGCTTGCTGGAGGTACCTCTGTATCTCGGCTTGGGCTTTTTGGCCAGCCTGGTTTCTATAGCTTTCAGCTACACCCTGGAGTGGGGCAAGCACCTGTTCAACAGTGGCCCCCTGGCGGCTTGGCCGGCTTGGAGCAAGCCCATTTTGGGGGGCGGGATCCTGGGCTGCGCGGGCTTGGGGATCCCGTTGGCGCTGGGAGTGGGCTATGAAACCATTGAGTCGATTCTGCAGGCCGTTCCCTTTTCTCTTGGCCATCTGGGCCTGCTCCTATTGGGCAAGCTGTTGCTGAGCGCTTTGAGCCTGGGCAGCGGCTTTGTGGGGGGAACCTTTGCCCCGGCTTTGTTCATGGGGGCAGTGCTGGGGGCAGGCTACGGTCAGGTGCTATCTCAAGCTTTGCCCTTGATTGCCTTGTCTCCCCCTGCTGCCTACGCCATGGTGGGCATGGCGGCGGTGTTGGCGGCCAGCGTGCGGGCTCCGCTGACGGCCATCTTGCTGCTGTTTGAGATGACGCGGGACTATCACATTGCGCTGCCGGTGATGGCGGCAGTGGGTTTGAGCATCTGGCTGACGGAGCAGTTGCATTCGCCGGCCATCTACCCTTCCGCCCGTCGCTATCGCCACGCCATGCTTCCGGGAGAAGGAGTCCTTGGGCAGGAGCCTAGAGAGCTGACGGTGCAAGAGGTGATGGTGCCCCCATCTCTTTTGCTTCGGCAAGACACACCGCTGCGAGAAGCTCTGGAGAGTTTGCTGCAGCAAAAGTGCCATAGCGCGTTGGTGGTGGACGGACAGGAGCGGCTGCGGGGCATTCTCACCCTGGAAGATCTGGAGCGGGCCTTGGCCCACAAGGAGGCGGCGGAGTTGGCGGAGCTGACCGTGCAGGAGGTCAGCCAATCTCCGGTTCTCACCACCTTCCCCGATGAGGCGGTGGCAGTGGCAGCTGAGCCGATGTACGAATACGATTTGCGCCAATTGCCAGTGGTCTCGCGGGAAGACCCGGAGCAGATCGTCGGCCTGTTGGATCGAGAGCGGGTGCTGCTCTCCCAAGAGATTCAATCGGTGCGGCAAGCCCTGGAGTTGGAAGTTCCCCCAGCAGAGAGAGACGCCGGCAGGAACGGACAAGAGGGGATCCCAGATGCTTCTACTGCGCCCGCAGAATAGAGCCCTGCTGTCGGGATCAGCGCTGCCGCCCAGAAGGGCAGGTGGGACGCAGCGGGCAGCGGCCACATTCGGGCATGCGGGCCTTGCAGATGCGCTTGCCCAACCGGACAAAGTTGACGTGCAGGGAATAGGCTTTGCCTCTGGGGATCTGAGGGGAAAGCTGAGCAAAAGTGTCGTCGGGATGTTTGGCCCGTACCAAGCCCAGACGGTTGGCCACTCGATGCACATGGGTATCCACCGGGCAGAGATCCCGACCCAGCCCGAACAACAACACACAGGTGGCGGTCTTCAGCCCTACCCCTTTCAGGGAGAGCAAAAAATCGAGGGCGCCGGCGTCGTCCAGGTTGCGCAGAAAGTCGAGGCTCAGGGATCCCTGTCGTTCTTGAATGGCAGCCAGGATCTCCTGAATTCGGACTGCCTTGAGGTGGGCTAAGCCGCCGGAGCGGATCACCTGGGCCAGATCTGCCGGATCGGCGGCCAAGACCGCTTCCCAAGAGGGAAAGGCGGCTTTGAGGGCGCGGAAGGCACGGCTGCTGTTGGTGTCAGTGGTGTTCTGGGAAAGGATCGTGCCCACCAACTCGTCCAGGAGATCCGGGCGGGGGGAAAGCCCATTGGGAGCCCCCTGGGGGATCCCGAAGCACTGCTCTAGCCGCATCAACAGCGATTCCATCCTGTCGGCGGGCGGGAGTTCCGCCAGCAGGGCAGGGGGCTCCGCTGCTTGAGCGGGCGCAGGCGGGCAGTGGGAAAGGCTGTCCAATCTTGGCTGTACCACGGCTTAACGGGCAGAACTCTGGCGGATTTCCTGCAACAGGCGGGCAAGAACCTTGCTGGCATTGGGGGGAGCTGTGGCTTGCAAGTGGGCGGCCATTTGGGCAACCACCTGCGGCTGGGCCAACCAGGTCAACACCGTTTGCCGCAGCAAGTCCAGATTCTCTTCGGATTCTCGCATGACCACCCCCCCACTGCGCCCCACGAAGGCCAGAGCATTCTGATACTGATGATCTTCTGCAGCAAAGGGATAGGGGATCAAAATGGCCGGGGTGGCGGTGACCAGCAACTCCGCCAGGCTCATGGCCCCGGCCCGGCTAATGGCAAAGTTGGCCCGCTGCAGCAGGGCAGCTACATCTCGACGGAAAGGAAAGGGCCGGTAGCGGGGATGGGTGGGTTGAAGCTCGCTGTCGCCGGTCAAATGCACGATCCAGGCCCCTGTTTCCAGCCAAGCTTCGGCACAGGCGGCCACCATGCGGTTGAGGCCCCGCGCCCCTTGGCTGCCCCCCATGACCACAATGAGGGGATCCCCGTCGGGAATGGGGAGGTCGGCAGGGAAAGGCTGGGGCGTGTAGAACTCGGCCCGCACTGGCGTGCCCACCACTTGGGCGGCCACCCCTGGCAAATGCTCTGCCGTCTCCGCCATGCCCAGCGCCACCACCTGACAAAATCTCCCCAGCCAACGGGTCACTTTGCCCGGGATCCGATTGGACTCGTGCAGCAACACCGGCACCCCCAGCGAACGGGCGGCCAAAATGGCCGGAGCGGCAATGTACCCACCGGTGGTCAGGACAATATCAAACCGTCCCGACATAAGGAGTCGGCGCACTTGTAGGGTCGCACGGGCCAGTTGGGCCAAGGCCTGCAGCCTGTGGAGAGGGGATCCCTGCCAGCCCGACATGACGACCCGGTGCAAGGGATACCGCTCCCGCACCAGCTTCCCTTCCATGCGATCCGGCACCCCCAGCCATTCAATCTGCCAGTCAGGCAACTGCTCGGCAACGGCCAAGGCCGGAAAAATGTGGCCACCAGTGCCGCTGGCAGCAACCAGCAGCCGAGGGCGTGAAGCTGGATCCTTGGCGCGTGTGTCCACCCGTGTGCCGGTTAGGGATCCCTGAGACCTTCAGGAGTTGTTGGAGCTGACATAGCGCAAGAGGGTGCCCCGTTGCCCCAGAATAAACCCTTGCTCGGGGCCGAAAAACTCAATGCTGTAGAAGTTGGCGGGGATGTTGCTGAGTTTCTTGGCCTGTTCCCAGGTTTTGCCACCGTCAGGGCTGTGGATCAGGGTAGCGCCACCCCCCACCACCCACAGGTCGTGGTCGTTTTGATAGGCGGCATTGAGGTAGCCAAAGCTGAGGGCCCGCCCTGGACGCAGCGGCGACGACCACTGGCCGGAGGTGAAGTCATCGGTAAAGGCGATCTCCGCCCCTTGGTTCAATTTCCAAGCGCTGCCGTGGGGGCCAAAGCCCATGTTTTGAATGCGGCGGGAGCTTTCCCGCGGGTAGGGCTTCCAGGTGCGACTTTCAGGAGTGTACAGAAAGTAGAAGCTGCCCCGCGACGACACCGCCAGATATTCGCCTTCAGGGCCGCGGGCAATGTTTTTGATGGCCCCAATCGGCTCATCCACTTGGGCATGCCAGGTCTGACCGCCATCTTCGGTGCGGTAGATGGCCCCCACATTGGTCACCATTTCGGCGGCGCCAGGGCCCAGAGCCTGGATCAAGAGCGGCTCCCCTGGCAGTTGGTTGTTAAGGCGGATGGAAGTCCAGTCGGATCCCTCGTTTAGGGTGTGGAGGAGGATCTTCGGCTGCCCGGCCACCCAGCCTTCTGCCCCAGCAAAGCTAATGGAGTCCAGGTAGGCTTCCGGCTCCAGACCCGGCAGCTCCCGCACCTGCCAGTGCAGACCCCCATCGCGGGATTCCAGCAGCGTCGCCTTGTCTCCCACCAACCAGCCATGGGAAGGGGTGGTGCCGGTGAAGGCAATGTCCAGCAGAATGTTCTGGGTGGGCACTTCCACCTGCTCCCAGGGCACCACCCGCATGTTGGGCATCCGCGCCGCCATTAGCAGCACCGAGACAGCAATCAGCAGCACCAGCCTCAGGGGTTTGAACATCTTGACCCTCACTCGACGAAATAGAAACTCATCAAAAATAAAAATCCCAGCGCCAGTCCCAAGAAGATCAGCAGGTTCTTTTGAGCAGGGGTCATCACGTTCACCCCCAGGCCGTAGCGCAAGTTCTCTTGAAAACCCGAAGGCTTGCCTTTGGCACCCACTGCTTGGAACAAGCGCTTGTCGGCTCGGCACACCGGACATTTCCAATCGGCTGGCAATTCCTCAAACGGCACGCCCGCCGGGATCCGATTGAGCTGATCCCCCTTGGCCGGTTCGTAAACATAGCCACAAGAACGACATTCGTAGCGCTGCATCCGCAGGGGATCGCTGAGCTGCGCATCGGTTTCATCTTCCGGCAACTCAATGAGCTTCGGTGTCTGGGGAGAACGGGGTTGAGCACTGGGATCCGGTTGCGAGCCATTCATGGTCAGGGATCCATCTGCATCGTCGATCCTATTATGAGAGGAATTGTTACAAAAATCTACTCAGACCCTTTCTTGTTGCTCAGGGGGATCCCGCACCAGCCTGGGATGCCGACCTGAAGAGACTTATCCGGTGGACACAGGGATCCACCTGGGGGATCCTATGTTATGTTTTGGGTATCTTGCCCTCAGTGTTGTGCAAGCGGGTGCCTTTCATGACCACGCCCCCTCGCCGACCAGCCCTCAATCACGTGCTCATCGTCAAGGATCGTCATGGGCCAAAAGCCTACTGGTTGACGGCTGAGCTCTACTCCTTAGGCCGGGATCCACGCAACAGCATTCGCATCGACTCCCAGTACGCCTCTCGCTACCACGCCATTTTGGTCAAAACAGAATCCCCCTCTTCTCCCAATGGGTTCACTTACCAAATCATCGACGGAGACATTCAGGGCACCCCCAGCACCAACGGCCTTTACGTGCGTGGGCAACGGGTGGAATTTCGGGATCTGGAGGACGGGGACGAAATTCAGTTTGGCAACGATGCCACTGCTACCTACTCGGTGCAAAACAAGGATCTGGATGAAATCCTGGCTACTTTTGAAAACACCCAGATCGTTGGGCTGTAGGAAGCTGCCTTCCCTGTTGGGTCTTGGCCTGTCCCGTCTGCATGCTGGTTGAAGGGTTAACCGGCGCTTGGAGAGGGGATCCCGTCGCCGTATTTTCGGGATCGCTTGCTGGTAAACTGTGTCATACGAAAAAACAAAGCTGGGATCCCTGCTGTTTTATTGGGCTTTCTGCTTGCGGGATCCCTTCCTTCTGTTGTCTCTAAGGGAGGATCCATCTTGCGCCCCATCCTCATCGCCGGCAACTGGAAAATGCACAAGACTCAGGCTGAGGCTCGCGAGTTTCTGCGAGAGTTGGGCCTGGCTTTACGGTCATCGCCGTCAGGGTCAGCATCCCAGCGGCAGATCATCCTATGTGTGCCCTTTACAGACCTGGCGGTGGTGGCAGAGCAAAGCCGCGGATCCGACATAGCCGTGGGAGCACAAAACCTACATTGGGAGGATCAGGGAGCTTTTACCGGGGAAATTTCCGGCCCCATGGTGGCGGAATTGGGGGTGCGCTATGTCATCGTCGGCCACAGCGAACGGCGGCAGTACTTCGGCGAGACGGACGAAACCGTCAATCGGCGTCTGGCAGCCGCCCAGCGGCACGGGCTCACCCCCATCCTTTGTGTGGGAGAAAGCCAGCAGCAGCGGGAGCAAGGCTTGACCGAGTCTTGGATTGTGGGGCAGTTGGATCGCGCCTTGCCGGGGATCGATCTGGAGAACTTGGTGATTGCCTATGAGCCCATTTGGGCCATCGGCACCGGCCATACTTGTGCAGCTCAAGAGGCCAACCGGGTCATCGGCTTGATCCGGCAACACCTGGGCAATGCCCAACTGCCCATTTTGTATGGCGGCTCGGTGAAGGCCGGCAACATCGATGAGCTGATGGCCCAGCCTGAGATCGACGGCGTGTTGGTGGGAGGGGCCAGCCTAGACCCCCAAGAGTTTGCCCGCATCGTCAACTTTCAGGCCCTAGCTCCCGCCTAGGCCGCTAGCGGGATTGTCCCCACAGCAGGGCTACCGGGAAGGATTTCAAGACAACGCCCACCGGCAAGGTTTCGCCGGCAGGGATCCTTTCCTGGGTTAGCCCGTTCACCCAGTCCAGCCGCTTCCAACGCGGCAGATGAATTTCGGTATCTGCCCAAACGGATTCTCCCAGAGGATCTTGGGTTTCGTCGATCAACTTTGTCAGGAAACGCGGCACCGCCGTGAGCAATACCTGCTTACCGTGCTGACGGGCAAAAGCCACAACATGGTCAGCATGGGATCCGCTGATTTGCAGAGGAATGTAGCTGCCCTCGAGAAACAATTGGGGCTGTTCCTGGCGGGCCTTGAGCACGTGGTAAATCAGAAACAGCTTAATGCGTCCGTCGCTGCGGTGTAGTAGCAAATCCGCGATGAGTTGGAGAGGATCCTGTTTAACCCGCCGTTGAATTTCTTCTAGATAGGCGAGGCGACGGGAAAAATCCACAGGCCGACGATTGTCGGGATCCACCATGCTCAAATCCCACAGCTCCGTGCCTTGGTAAATATCCGGGATCCCAGGGCTGGTGAGCTTGATCAGCGTCTGTGAGAGAGAATTAAAAATGCCAAAGTGGGCAACTTTCCGTTGAAAAGGCAAAAAGGACTCCAAAAAGGGGTTAGGACCTTGAAGGATCCGTTCGATAAAGGCGGTAGTGGCTTCTTCGTACTCGGTATCGGGGCGAAGCCAAGCGGTGTGGACCTTAGCTTCCCGCACTGCTTTGATGGCATAATCTTTGACCCGCTGTACAAACTGGGGTACCTCTTCCGGTTGGAAGGGATAGGAGCCGAGCAAAGTTTGGTAGAGCAAATACTCGTCATTGCGATCCGGCAGTTCTGAGCGCTTGGCTTGTTTGCTGCGGACTTTGTAGCCGAGGTTCAGTTCATGCCAAAGGTTGATGTGCTTTTCCCACTCGGCGGGGATTTCAGAAAGCACATTCAGCCGGGCCCGCACATCTTCGCCACGCTTGGTGTCGTGGGTAGCAGAAGCATTCATGGACAGAGGCCACCGAGCTGACCGCTCTTGATTAAAGCGGTGAAACTCTTGCACCGAAAGGCCAAAGCGACAGGGATCCCCGCCGACTTCATTGAGAGATAAAAGGCGGTTGTACACATAAAAAGCAGTATCTTCTACCCCTTTGGCCATGAGAGGGCCAGCCAACTGCTGCAAGCGCATGGCAAAATGGATCTGCTCATTTTTCTCCTGGTCTGATAAATTGTCCAGAGACTCCAGGCAGAGAAAGCGCTGAATAAAATTCAGCTCATTCACCAAAACGGGCAGGTTCTCCTTGGCCTTCTCCACAGCTTGACGAACCACCTGTTGACCTTCTGGACTGAGGATCCCTTCGTGGATATAGACGCGGTAGACCGGAAAGCACACCAAAACTTCTACCAAAGCTCGACGTAAACTGTAGAGGGTAAAGTCATTGGCATAGCGATGGTGGCTGGTGATCTGTTTGAGCAAAAAAGCAAGGTTATCCATATCTCCTGACAGGTTGCGCTCGATGATCAGGCGTTTTTTATCTTCGATAACCTGCTCTGGGGAATGCCGTAGATTTGTGAAATTTTGATAGAGAGAGTCAAAAGCCTCTGCATTTTCTTCTTGACAAAAGATGCCGTTGAGCTTAGCTAAAAAATCATAGCCCGTTGTGCCCTGAACCGGCCAGCTTTGGGGCAGACTTTCATTAGCCTCTAGTATTTTTTCTACTACGATGTAGAGATTTGGGCAGCGTTCCCGCAGGCGATGGAGATACTCTTCGGGATTGAACAACCCATCGATATGATCGATGCGCAAACCACTAAAACGCCCCTGTTCTGCAAGCTTAAAGATAAGCTGATGGGTTTTGCGAAACACCTCGCGATCTTCCACCCGCAGCGAGATCAGCTCGTTAATGGTAAAGAAACGACGATAATTGATCTCCTCAGCACCCACCTTCCAGAAGGAAAGGCGGAAATGTTGCCGCGCCAGAAGACTATCCAGCAGGTCAAAGCTCGACGGATCCCCTGGCTTGCCGTTAAAAATGGCAATGTTCTCGTCAAAAAAGCTCTGGATAGGTTGGCTAGAAGTGTAGAGTTCCCACAACGAATGCTTGGCAAAGCTAATTTGATCAGTGCGCTCTAGGAGATCTTCCTTGCTGGGAATGAATTTCAGGCTGAAGAGGATCCCGAGTAACTTGACGTAGTCGGGATGGCTGCGTCCCAATTTTCGCCGCAGCTTGCTCAGGTTGTAGGTAAAAACATCCGCATAGGTGTCAATATTGAGGGGGAACCTCAAGTTGTAGTAGTTAATACTTAGGCCATCGGCATCATAACGAAGCTGGATTTGACCCGACTCCAAACATTTGTCGTAGAAATCTCCCAAGAAGGGAGCTAAGATTCTGCCTTTGATCCCCAGGTAAGAGTGATTCCAATTCACATCAAAGTAGTCAACAAAATCTGAGTTGGGGCCACTCTCCAGAACATCCATGAGCATCTGGTTCTGGCCATCGTAGGCCATGTGATTGGGCACAATGTCCTGGATCCAGCCTATTCCCTGCTGATTGAGGGCTTCCCACAAGAGCTCAAACTTTTCGCTTCCCCCCAGTTCCTGGTTAATCTGCCTGGGATCCACCACGTCGTAGCCGTGGGTGCTGCCTTTGCGGGCTTGGAAGATGGGAGAGGCATACAAGTCACTGATGCCCAGCAACTTCAGGTAGGGAACAATCTGTCGTGCTGCGTCGAAGTCAAACCCAGCATGAAACTGAATGCGATAGGTGGAAGTCGGGATCCGCATGATGACCTTAGAACAATGACAAAGAAGCCGAGCTTGTCAACGGCATAGGGTCAAGAGAACAGATGTATCTAGGGTAGCGGCTAAGATCAAGGAGTCCTGCAGGGGAGAGGCGAGGTTAGTGAACTTGTCAAGGCCACAGAGGAGCGCTTCAACCCCGGTAAGGGGGCCGGCAAGGATGGCGAGGTGGGCAGGGATCCTGCTCGCGGGTGGGCTGATGGGGAGTTGGCGGAGTGAGGCAACCTGGGCAGAAAGCGAGTTTCGGGTGGGGAGTGAGCTGGTTTTGACCCTGCGCACCCCCGATGCCCCCGCTCGCCTCCGTCTGCTGAAGCAACGGTTGGAAGAGATTTTGCTACAGGCCAGCAGCCCTCAGGTGCAGGTCAGTCTGGATATCCCCAGTCCCAATCCCTCGACGACCGGCAGCGGGGATCCCCCAGCTCAAGCCGCTCGGATTCTTTTGAACCAGCAACTGCTGTTGGAGGTAACTCCAGCCGATGCAGAGGCTCATGCTGCTCCCCAACCGGCAGATCTGGCAAGGATCTGGGCGGATCGCCTGCAAACGGTGTTCAACCAGGAATCCAGTCGGCAGCAACTGTTTTTGGGATTGGGGCTGCCCCCGCACTTGACCTGGCAAGGGCGACTCTATCGCCGCGCTGAGCGTGCTGCCGCCGATACTGGGCGCTTTGTTACCGATGGCACTCGCATTCAAGATCATGTGGTCTATTGGGAGATCCCCTCTGGAGAAAACCCGTTTGATTTTACTGACAAGCCGACCCTGCCGGATCCGCCGCCGGAGCGGCTATTTTTGTTGAATCGCCACCGCCAGTTTGTGCCCTACGAGTTGTAACCGAAGTCCTTTCTCCCTCTGTTGTCTATTGTCTATGTCGTCCATTCAACGAGAACCTCGCATTCTGTTGGGCCTGCGGGCCGACCAATTTCGTCATCCTGTGGATCTGCAGGCCACCCGCTCTCTGCAGCAAGTGCCGGGGCTGGGCCTGCTGATTCAAAATTGGCTTGGCTCAACGGCAGGACAGATATTTTATCTGGACAACATTGCTTCTAGTATCCAAATTAACGAGCATCAGTTGCCGGAAATTCATCAGCTTTTGGTGCAGGCCTGTCGCATCTTGGATCTGGAGGTGCCCCAGCTCTACGTGCGGCAGAACCCCACGCCCAATGCTTACACCTTTGCCATGCAGGGGAAAAAGCCCTTCATTGTCTTGCACAGCTCTCTGCTGGATCTGTTGGAGCCGCCGGAAATTCAGGCCGTGATCGCTCATGAGTTGGGCCACTTGAAGTGCAATCACGGGGTCTACTTGACGATGGCCAACATTCTCATGCTCTCCACCAGCTTGCTCCCCTTCGGGGGGTTGTTTTATCAGGCGTTGCAGGATCAGCTAATGCACTGGCTGCGGTGTGCTGAGTTTACCTGTGACCGGGCGGCGCTGTTGGTAACCCAAGATGCCAAGACGGTGATCTCGGTGTTGATGAAATTGTGTGGGGGATCCCCGCAATTGGCCTCCAAGCTGAACGTGGACGCCTTTTTGGAGCAGGCCCGTACTTACGACGAGCTGGACGGGGATCTGTGGCAGATGGAGCTGAAGCAGATGCAAACGGTGGGGCGCACCCATCCGCTGCCGGTGCTACGGGCCAGAGAAATCGAGCGTTGGTTCCGCAGCAACACCTATCAGCAGATCCTGGAGCTCCAGGGATTGGGCTCCGCACCGCGGACATCAACGGCTGCTTCGTAAACTACCCGACTCCGACCGCTAAAGCAGTACAGAGCGGGCTTTTAGTAGCCCTGCAGTTGGCAAGCCAACCACGAGCCTCTGGGGTGGTTTACAGCACCCCCAATCGACCGTTACCAGTGCCTTAAACAACCGTTTCTGGTGTCCGCAGTACAATTATAACCATGGAGGCGGACTTTCCTCTCGACACTGATCCTACCGGTACAGCACGGGGCTCCTGCGATTTCTAGCTGAGTGCTCAAGATGGATCCCTCTCATGTGCCCCTGGGTTTGCCGCTCATCTTGGGGGAGGTGCTTTTCGACTGCTTCCCCACAGAGATTGTGCTGGGCGGAGCAGCTTTGAATGTGGCTTGGAACCTCAAGGGGCTGGGATCCGATCCCCTCTTGCTCAGTCGTGTTGGCCAGGACGAGGCCGCCAGAGAGCTGCTGGGGGCCTTGCGACGGCAGGGGCTGCGCCTGGAGGGTCTGCAGCAGGATTCTGTTCACCCCACCGGCAAGGTTCAAGTAACCCTGGATGAGCAAGGGATCCCCACCTTCGCCATCTTGCCCGACCAAGCCTACGACTACATCCAGTTGGATATCGGGGCTCTGCAAGCTCTCCAGCCCAGCCTGCTCTACCGGGGCAGCTTGGCAGCCCGCCGGGAGGCAGCCCATCGCCACTTTCAAGAGGGGATCCCCGCTTTGGGCTGTCCCGTGTTTCTGGATCTCAACCTGCGGGATCCCTGGTGGCATCCAGACGCCATCCAGGAGATGCTGCGCACCTGCACTTGGCTGAAGCTGAACCAGGCAGAGCTGGAGCAAGTGGCCCAACTGGAAGGGATCCCTCCTGGAGACCTGCTGGAGCAAGGACAGATCCTCCGGGCTCATCTGAACCTGAAAGGTCTATTTCTGACCTTGGGAGCGGCAGGCGCGCTGCTGATCACCCCTACTCAGATCCATCGGGCCGACCCAGTGCCCGCGCCTCAGCTGGTGGATACAGTGGGGGCGGGAGATGCATTTAGCGCCGTGGCCATCCTGGGGCTGTTGCGGGGATGGCCGGAGGCGATTCTGGTGCAACGGGCCGTGCAATTTGCAGCGGCCATCTGTGGGATCCCGGGGGGAGCGCCTGCGGATCCGGAGTTTTACCGGCCCTTCTGGCAGGCATGGGAGATTCAGGAGATCCAGAGGCCAAGGGTTCAATGAAACTGGCGCAGGTGAAACTGGGCGTAGCGACCCCCTTTGCCCAGCAATTCTCGGTGATTTCCCTGCTCCAGCAATTGCCCCTGCTCCAAGACGAAAATGCGGTGGGCGGTGCGCACTGTCGAGAGGCGGTGGGCAATCACAAAAACGGTGCAGCGTTGCATCAGCCGTTGCAGCGCTTCCTGCACCAACGCTTCTGACTCGTTGTCCAAAGCAGAGGTGGCCTCGTCCAGGATCAAGATCTTGGGGTTGAGGAGCACGGCGCGGGCAATGGCCAGCCGTTGCCGTTGTCCACCGGAGAGGGTGACCCCCCGTTCTCCCACGCGGGTGGCGTAGCCATCGGGCAAGCTCTCGATAAAGGTGTCGATGTTGGCCACCTGGGCCGCCTGGCGTACCGCTTCCAGGTCAAAATGCTCTTGTCCGTAGGCGATGTTGCTGGCAATGGTTCCCGAAAACAGGGTGATCTCCTGCGGCACAATGCCGATCTGCCGGCGCAGGCTCTTGAGGGTGACGGTGCGGATGTCGATGCCGTCGATGCGGATGCAGCCCTGCTGGGGATCGTAAAAGCGGGGAATCAGGCTCACCAGGGTGGATTTGCCGGCGCCGGAGGATCCCACCAGGGCCACAATCTCGCCGGGAGACACCTGAAAGCTGATCTGTTTGAGCACCGGCTGATCCGGTTTGTAGGCAAAGGAAACTTGGTCGAACTCCACCCAACCCTGAATGGGAGGCATGGGGCGGGCCCCGGGCAGCTCCCGGATTTGGGAGCGGGTGTTTAGCAGCTCGAAAATCCGCTCCACCGAAGCCTCACCCTGTTTCAGCTCGCTGTAGTTGTTGGTGATGTGAACAATAGGGTCGATCAACATGGCAACACCGGCGATAAAGCCGAGAAACTGGCTGCCGGTCAGGTTGCCCTGGCTAATTTGCCAGCCGCCCACCCAAAACACCCCCAACACGCTCATGGCGTACAGAAAACCCACCACCGGGTCTTGGATGGCTCTCATCTGTTCGGTCTGAAACCGGGCCAGGCGGTTGCTTTCGGCAATGGCACTGAAGCGGCGAATTTCGTAGTCCTCAGCCGCAAAGGCGCGAGTGAGGCTGATGCCAGCAAACACTTCAGTCAAGAGGGCGGCCAAATCCGACATCTTCTCTTGGTTGAGGCGGGAGCGAAACAAAAGGCGATCCCCAAACCAACTGATCAAGGCTCCCATCAGGGGGGCTATCAGCAAGGTGGTCAAGGTGAGAATGCCGTTGAGATAGAACAGGTAGGCCACCACCGCCAAGATGGTGAGCACGCTGGGGATGAAGCGATGGAAAAATCGTTGCACCACCTCTCCCACCCGATCCAGATCCCCCGTAAGGCGATAGACCAGATCGCCGGTGCGGCTGCCGGAAAAATAATCCAGATCCAGTGCCTGCAGGTGGGCATAGATCTGTTGGCGCAATTCCAAAACCATTTGCAAGGAGGCCCTTGCCATCAGGGTGTCTTGGCCATATTGGAAAGCGCCGCGCACCAAGAAAAACACCACCCCAATCAAGGCCAGCATCCGCAATTGCCCCAGATCCCCGGCACCAATGGAGCGGGCCACCCACTCGATCAAGTAGGCGAGGGCGGGCATGGTTAGCACAAAGCCAAGGGTGCAGGTCAGCCCCAGCAACAACATCCACAGGTGGGGCCGAATGAAGGGAATGAGACGGCGATAGCTACGACCTGGATGCACAAATCACAAACCAGAAGGGCCTCTGACCCAACCAGCTTACAGGATAGTGTTGCGGACTGCTGCCGGGATCCCTGAAACTGGCCGATAGAGTCGAAAGCCGCTGCGGCCATTTTCCTTGACCTGGTAGAGGGCCAAGTCGGCATGGTGCAAAAGGGTGGACACTTCTACGCCGTCTTGGGGGTAGAGGGCGACGCCAATGCTGCAGGTCACGGAAAGGGAATGGCCCTCGCAGGAGAAGGGAGTTTGAAAGGCATCGACAATCCGCTGAGCCAGACGCGCTGCCACTGTGGGGCTGCCAATTCGGGGCAGCAGCAGGGTGAACTCATCCCCTCCCCAGCGGGCGACGATATCTCCAGGGCGAACGCACTTGGTTAACCGTTCAGCTACCCCCTGCAACAGGGCATCGCCGACACCGTGGCCGAAGGTATCGTTAATGTCTTTGAAGTGATCCAAATCCACAAAGAAGAGGGCCAGTGATTCACTGTAGTATTGCTGCAGGGCCTGCTGCAGCCGCTCTCGAAAGGATTCGCGGTTCACCAAACCTGTCAGGGCATCATGATGAGCGCGAAACTCCATGTAGGCTAAGCTCTGCTTTTGGGCGGTGATGTCTTCGCAGATGCCTTCATAGCCGAGGATATTTCCGGCTTTATCTTTAACCAAACGGGCCTTTTCTCGGACCCAGATGATCGAGCCATCCCGCCGCCGCAGCCGGTACTCAAAGCCGCGTACGGATCCCTGTTCCTGCAATAGCCGCACAAATTCCTCCCACTGGCTGGGATCCACATAGAGCTGCCGCTTGCCCGCCTCTTTCGCCTCGCGCATCAATTCTTCGGGGGAGCTGTAGCCGCAGATCTGGGCCAGCATCGGGTTGGCGGAGAGATACCGACCTGCCGCATCGGTGAAAAAAATGCCCTCTACCGCATTCTCGAAAAAATTGCGATAGCGCTCCTCAGCCTGGCGCAGCTCCTCTTCCACTTGCCGGCGCTCCGAGATCTCGAGGGCCAGAGACACCAAATCCGCCAGGGATCCGGCGAAGTTTTGCTCTTCTAAGGTCCAGTGGCGAGGGGATCCAATGTGCTCGTGGCAGAGAACACCCACCATCCGTCCTTCCAGTCGAATGGGGGCATCCAGCATCGAGACCACTCCCATTGCTGTCAGGTAGGAATTGCCGAACTCGGCGGTGCGGGGATCCGCCACCACTCGGTCGGCGGCAATGGTGCGCTCTTGCTCCAGGGCTTGAAAATAACGGGGATAGTCTTTGGCCCAGATCTCCGCCCCTTGAGTATGGGATCCCTCGGGGTTGTCTGGGGTGATCTCGAATTGATTGATGCAGCGAATGCTGGAGCGCTCCGACGTGTAGAGCCAGACCCCCACCCGTGCCACCCCCAGGGTATGGGCGGCTGTAGCACAAATCTGTTGCAGAGCAGCTTGTAAGTCTCCTTGGCTGAGGGCTTTGTGCCGGGTGAGCTCCATCAGAGCCCGGTTGTGCTCCAACAGTTGCTTTTGGCTGCGCTGTAGCTGCCACTCCACTTGCTTGCGTGCTGTGATGTCCTGACAGGAACCGACAATTCGGCTGATTGGCTTGTTCTCCTCAACTACTGGAGAAAGGGTAACGATTAGAACATGGGTCGACTCTGGGTCGGGAGCGGCAGAGGCCGTTAGGCTCAGCTCAAAGCTCACTTGCCGGCCATGGCTGAGGCAGTGTTCGGTGTGCAGTTGAATCTGCGCAGCCAGAGAAGGCGGTAGACAACTCTGGAGCTCTTCTCCCTCGATAGATCGAGAGGAGAGAAAAAACATCCTGCGAAAGGCCGGGTTACCCACCAAAAACCGATAGCGCGGCTGGGGCGAGCCTTGTTCTGGCTCCGGGGGCAGACACTCAAGGACAAACAACCCATCGCTGACGCTCTCGAACATGGTGCGCAGCACAGCCCGTCCCCGAGCCTGTACCGGGCGCCCACGGTACATGACCTGGGGATTCCACAGATCGGCCCGCGTCAGCGCATCATAAACGCTGCCAGTCTGGTCTGGCCCAGCAGTCCCCCTTTCAACCATAGGCTAGGAACACCCAGTAGACGCTCGGGCAACGGGGAGGGCAAGCCGAAAAAAACAGCTATGAATTCACGCTGTCTCTGCCATTCTATGGTCATCCTATGAAATTGTTGGGGGAGTTTCTGTGTCTCTCGATACAAAAGATCCCCGGGCTGGCACGGGCTTTTGGGTGCTCCGGAGGGGATATTCTTTGAAGCAACTCTTGAGGTTAATCAAGAACTCTGTCCTGCCGGCGTGAGGAGACCTGCGCTGCCGTTTTCAAGGTTAAACCGCTTCTGGCTCCCGAACTTGTTCTACCCGTACATCGACACGCTTGGGAAGGAACCAGGCTCCTATTAGTTAGAACGGCTCTCATTAGAAAGAACCTCAGCTAGCCCTGGAAAAGGGATCCCTGCCAGACCCAGGATGGCTAATTCCGCGGGCGTGGGATCCCCGATGCATCCAAGGCAAGAGAGGAAGACTGATGGATACAACTCCACCACTCAACCGAGTAACAGCATAGCTCTATTGAGATTAGCTTTCAATAGCGTGCCGGCAAAGTAGGGATCCTCTTTGATAAAGACTTGCATCAAGCTAGGGAGGTCTGGTAGAGTGCTTACCCAAATGGCAATTGCTAAAGATTTGCAGTTAAGTTCCCTCGGGAGAGCGGGTCGCGGAGTGGCAAGCATGGCATGGCAACAGGTTCAGGCGGGGGTGTGGTGTAGGCAGTTGGGGCAATTGGCGCCTCAGTGGTGGTTGGGCTGGAGTCTGGAGCAGGGCTTTCGGCTCTACCGCAAAGAAGTTTCCTCTGCTCTGCCTTCTCTCTCTGCTTTGAGGATTCGCTACCAAGAGCGAGATGGCTGGCTGGACGTGTTTCTGGGAGAAGCGGAGCAATGTAACCGACGACGGCGCAGCCTTTTGGATCCGGCAGCGCGGGTAGCCTTGCACTACATGCCGGAAGATTTAGCTCAGATTCAGTCCCTAAAGTGTCCTCACGAGCGCATTCCTCCGCAGCTTTGGCAGCGGCTAACCCAGCAGCCGGGTTGAGGACTGTTGAAGGTTAGAGGGCTATTTATTGTTTTTATTGTTTCAGATGGATCCAGTCCGCTGCGGCAACCGATCCTGCCTCTTCTCGCCTTTCCAGTTCTTCTGGAGAGCGGTAGCCTGTTTTTTTCTTCCTCTAGGCAGGCTTAAGCTGGAGAACGAAGAGTAGCGGCTGCAGCCATGACTGTTTCTAAGCACCAACCCAAGCAGCGCTCCCAGCAGCAGGTCGAGGGGCTGACTTCTCGCCGCCTTTTGAAGGGATCCATCATCGGCGCCGGCCAGGTAGGCATGGCCTGTGCCTACTCGATGGTAATCCAGAACACTCTGGATGAGCTGGTCCTTCACGACATCGACCGCAACAAGCTGGAAGGGGAAGTGATGGATCTGGTGCACGGGATCCCCTTTGTGGAGCCGACGCGGATACGAGCAGGGGAACTGGCTGATTGCGCCGGGTCAGATGTAGTGATTTTAACGGCAGGGGCTAAGCAGCGGCCTGGAGAAACCCGTTTGGATTTGGTGCAGCGCAACGTCGAGATCTTCAAAGGCTTGATCCCGGCCTTGATGGCCCATTGCCCTGACACACTCCTTTTGGTGGTGAGCAATCCCGTTGACATCATGACTTACGTTTCCCTGAAGTTGTCGGGGTTGCCGGCAGGGCAGGTAATTGGGTCGGGGACGGTTTTGGACACAGCCCGCTTTCGCTATCTTTTGGCGGAGCGCCTGGGGGTGGATCCGCGTAGCCTGCACGCCTACATCATCGGCGAACATGGAGATAGCGAGGTGGCCGTTTGGAGCAAGGTGAACATCGCCGGCACCCCGATTGGGGAACTCTCGCCGGACTGGGATCCCGCCTATTTGGGGGATATCTTCGAGCAGGTGCGCAACGCTGCCTACGAGATCATCCGTCGCAAAGGGGCCACCAGCTACGCCATCGGGTTAGGGGTGACGCAAATTGTCCAAGCCCTGCTGCGGGATCAACACCGCGTTTTAACCGTGAGCAGCCTCACCCAAGGGGAGTACGATCTGCCAGAGGTCTGTCTCAGCTTGCCCAGAGTGGTCGGGCGGCAGGGGGTGGAACGCACGCTGGCCATGTCCCTCACCGAGAGCGAGCGCAAGCAGCTGCACCGCTCGGCCCAGATCTTGCGGCAAGTCATCGACAGCATCCGGTGGTAGCCTAGATCTCCTGGACTTTTGTCGCTCCCCTCCAAGCTGGGGGATCCCTTGGTCAGTGGGCGAGGGCCGCAGCTGGCGGCAGGAGGTGGTCTATGGAAGCAGAGGTGCAACAGGGGCAGCAATCGCCTGAGGGCCAACTGGAGAAGCGCCCCCCTTCTCCGCCTTGGGCCGGGATCCCCTTACAGAGGGGCCTCGGTCACCGGGTACGGCAGCACGTCAATCCCCTGCAGGCACAGTATCAGCAGCCCGCCCCCCCACCCCATTGGGAACGGGTATACCGGCGGCTGGGGCAGCCCTTTCATCTGGATATCGGCACAGGGAGCGGACGATTTCTGCTGCGCCTCGCTCAGGAGCAGCCCGACTGGAACTTCCTGGGGGTAGAGATTCGGCAGGCGCTGGTGGAGCGGGCCAATGCCTGGCGGGATGAGCTGGGGCTGGATAACGTCCATTTTCTGTTTGCCAACATCAATGTCTCTTTGCGGCATCTGTTTGCGCCGGGGGATCTCAGCCGCGTAACCATCCTATTTCCGGATCCCTGGTTCAAAAAGCGCCATCACAAACGGCGGATCGTCCAACCCCAACTGGTGGCGGATCTGGCTCTGCTGCTGCGACCGGGCAGCCCCGTCTTCCTGCAATCGGATATCCAAGAGGTGGCCGAAGAAATGGCAGCTCGATTTTTAGAGCATCCGCAGTTTTGGGATCCCCACCAGGGGCCTTTGGACTCCAATCCCCTCGGCATCCCCACGGAGCGGGAGTGGCACTGCCTACAACTGGGCCTGCCCATCTATCGCTATTGGCTGGAGCGACGGTGACAACAGGACAAATCCGTAATGCAGTAATAACAACTCCATTCCGCCAAGACAATACAGAAGATAGGATATAACCCGCTTGAGTTGGATCCGTCGCCGCAATGTCTCACTCTGAAACCACGGCCTCTGCCGACCCCTCCTCTGCTTGGTTTTCTGTTCGCCGTGGGATCCTCAACCTGCTGAGCCTATTGGCCATTGTGATTGTCGGGCTTTCTCTTTCCAGCAGTTGGTTCCAGCCGCCGCCCCAAACGCAGTTGGATTTGTTGCAAACCGATCTCGCCCTGCAAGCTTCCCGCACCCTCGATGATCCCCGCTATCAGGATCTGGCACGGGCGCTTTTGGGTCAGGATGTGTTCAAGGTGGCCCAAAATCGCTATCAGCAGACCGCCGATAACTACACCGAACGCCTGAAACGTTTGAAACGGCTGGCCCGTTTAACTCCTGCTGGCGAATCTGAGGCGGCCAGCCCAGAACTGGCCCAATCTCCAGAGGTGGATCCTGCCCTTCTGGCCTCCATGCAAGATTTGCAGACGGAGCTGGATGCGCTTTGGCTGCGCCTTGGCTTGCTCTATGCCTACCAAGAAGATCTGGAAGCTGCTCGGCAGCAATGGCAGCAGATCATCGACCTGGAACGTCCCGTGGAGCTGGAATCGAGCCAAAAGGGGGCAGCGCGGGTTTTGCAAGGGCTGTGGGGAACACCGCGGCGCATCTTGCCAGAAGCGGAAGTGCAGATTCGCAATCATCTGGATGGCTGGTTTGAGGCGGTGGCTCTGCAACAGCTTTACCGACTGCAGCAGCGCAGCGATAGCCTAAATGCCCTCAACCAACAGCAGGAAAAATTGGCCTTGGCGGCTCTGTTTCGACTGGCGGTGGTGGGCGGGATCCCCGTGCTGGGGGCACTGCTGGGGTTGATGCTCTTGTTGGGCTGGCTGGGCTGGAGCCTTTGGCGCAAACGTCCGCTCCTGGGCCCTGCTTGGGAAGTGCCTTGGCCGGGGATCGGGGCGCAAGCGGTGCTGACCGGCTGGTTTTTGGGGTTTATCGCCCTCAACGCTTTGGTGCCTCGACTTTACATCATCATTCTCGGCCTGGGGGCACGGCAGCTCAGCCCTTGGCAGCAGGCGGTAGCCCTGTTTCTCACCTACAACTCCGGCGCTGTGCTGGGGGCGGGGTTGTTGTACCGTCTCTTGCACACCTACCCCGGCTGGCAGAGGGTGCTGCAGGTGCGGTTGTGGGACCCTTGGCTGCTGTGGGGCTTGTGTGGCTACTGGGTGGCCTTGCCTTTGGTGGTGCTGGCAGCGGCGCTGTCGCAGTTGCTGCTACCCCAGGCAGGGGGTGGGAACCCTATTCTGCCTCTGCTGCTGGACAGCCATGGCTGGGGGGCGCGGTTGGTGTTTTTGGCCGTGGTGTCTGTCTGTGCCCCTGTTTTTGAGGAGGTGCTGTTCCGGGGCTTTTGGCTGCCTACTCTAAGCCGCTACCTGCCTATGGGGGCCGCCATTGGGCTTAGCGCCTTCACCTTTGCCCTTGCCCACCTCAACCTTTCCGATCTGCTGCCTTTGACCATGCTGGGGGTGGTGCTGGGGGTGGTGTACAGCCACAGCCGCAACCTGCTGGCTCCCATCCTACTGCACAGCCTCTGGAATACGGGATCCCTGGTCACGCTGCTGGTGCTAGGGGGTGCGCGTTAAGGGGAGCTCTGCCTACTTTTTCCTGCCGAAGAGGCGGCTCAAGAACCCGCCGTTGTCTTCTTTGCGGGGAGGCGGCACCACTTTCTGAGCCTGTGACGTTTGACGGCTGGCCACTCGCGTTGGCGGGACGGAGTCCTTGGGGACGGGAACGGGCTGTTGAGTGGTGACTTGCTGCATCCAACGGCGCACTTCTGCCATCAACTCGGCGTTGGCAGGTTCTAGGCGACTGGCTTGCATAAAGTCTGCTTTGGCCATGCCAGCATTCCCCTGCTTCAGGTGAGCAATGCCCCGGTGCAGGTAGTAGCGGGCCACGTTGGGCTCAGCGCTGATGGCGAAGTTCAGATACTGCACTGCATCCCGGTATTGCTTGCGCTCGATCATGTCCAAGGCTTGGATAAAGCGGGTTTCCGCAGGGCTGAGCTTGGGAGCCGGAGGTGGGGTGGGAACGGGCTGAACAGGGGGACGGGTGGGCGGAGCAACAGGAGAGCTGGTGGGGGGTGGCACCGGGATCCCTCCCAAGGTGGTGCGGCTGGGGGAAGCGGTCGGGATCCCTTGGTAGCCGGCTTTGAGCAACAAATAGGCCAGGTTCAGCTCGCTCAACTGCTCGGTTTTCTCGAGCAGGGTTTCCATGGAGCTGTATTGTTCTTTGGCCAGCTTCTCCACCCGCCTGACATACTCTTCTTGCCAATCGGGGCGCTCGGCCAAGCCTTTGACAGCTTCCCCAGAGGGCCAAAGGTCGGGGGGCGTTGTCTCCAAAAGGCGTTTAATCCGCATTTTGAGCACAGTTTCGTATTCCCCTCGCTCCCGCTCTTTGGTCAGCACTTCGTTGGCCGGGTTGACCAGCTTGGCAAAGAGGATGTTGGCGCGCTCTGCACCTTCGGGATCCCCCACAAACCGATCCGGGTGGAGGGCCTTGGCCGCCTGCAGGTAGCCGCGCCGGATCCCCTTGGAGTCGGCGGTGAGAGGGACGCCCAAGATGGCGAAATGGTCAGTCTCGTAGCGGGCTAGTCCTCGGTTGAGGCGGGGGACATTAGAGTTGGATCCCATAGTTGCCACTTCTCTAAAATCTGCTGCAAGGTTCCGTTTTCGATCAGGCTGGAAATCGCCCCATCCACAGCTTCCTTCAGGGAAGGATGCTGAGAGGATACTACTCCCACCAGAGGCATGGGGAACAGGGGCGGCCCCACCAGGCGCAGCCGGGATCCAGCTTGGCGCAGGTTTAGGGCGGCAACAGGCTGATCGACCAGCACGGCATCCAACTGGCCAGCCTGTAGCTGAGCAAACAAGCGCTCAGGGTTGCTGGTGGCAAAGAGACGAATGGCGTTGCCTCTCCTCTCGTTGTACGCCTCCAGCAGGGCTGCCCCCGTACTGTTAACTACAATGCCCACTTTGCGGCCAAATAATTGCGACAGTGCTTCAATGGCCGGTTCCTCTGGCCCGGAGGCGGGGAAGGGATCCCGTACCACCAAGCGCTGCGGGCTGAGATAGTAGGGCCGGGTGGCCAGAAACTGCTCCGGATCCAAGCCCAAAGCTTCCCGCGCCCCCCAGATCAAGTCCACCTCATCCGCTTGCAAGGCCGCCAACTGCTCGCTCCAGGCCACATAGATGGGATCCACCTGCACCTGAAGGATTTGGGCCAACGCCTCCAGGATATCCCACTCGAAGCCGGCGTAGGTTTGTCGCTCCAAGTCGGTATAGAGATAGGCCGGCCCCAAACTGGGATCCAAGCCAACCCGAATGCGCCCCCGGGCCTGGATCTCAGCCCAACGGGAATCGAGGGGCTGTGCCCGCTCGGTGGGGGCAACCTTCCCTTGTTCCGGCTGAGGGTAGCCGGGGCCAGCAGTGGCGACCCCAAGGGCCATCGCTCCCAAGAGGAGAGCCAGGCCGAACTGTGCCGCCCGGCAGCGATGTCGCTGTTTTCTGTGGAGCTTGCTAACCAATCTCCTATCTACCCTGCCCAACATAGGGTTCTTGGAATCTTCTTGATTATTCCTCGATTATTCGTCAGCTACTTCTGTCTTCAATTCAACTCAACTGGGGAGCTTTCCCGGTTCTGATAGGCTGGGCGTGGATCCCGCCGCATGGGAAAGGAGACCGGCAAAGGCTGTACTTGGGCCAATTCTTCTTGCAGAGCAGCGTGTAACCAGCCATTGCTGGCCAACAGTCGGCCACTGTAAACATCCACCGGGCTGCCATCATAAGCGGTCACCTTGCCGCCTGCCTCCCGCACCAGAACGATCCCTGCGGCAATGTCCCAAGGGGAGAGGCCCCGCTCCCAGTAGCCATCCAACTGGCCGGTGGCCACATAGGCCAAATCCAGAGCTGCAGATCCGCCCCGCCGCACTCCTTGGGTGAGATGGGTAAAGTGGCAAAACTCGGCGTAGTTGTTGTCGGGGGTTTCGCGACGATCGTAGGCAAAGCCGGTAACCAGCAGGCTCCGAGACAATTCAGCCGTTGTGGAGACTCGAATGGGTTGGCGGTTGCGGGTAGCCCCCATCCCTTGGACGGCGCGAAACAGATCCCCGCGAAAAACGTCACAAACAACCCCCAAAACCGGCTCCCGCCCCTGCAGCAAACCAATGGAGACGGCAGCGAAAGGGTAACCGTGGGCAAAGTTGGTGGTGCCATCTAGGGGATCGATCATCCAAGCGTAGGCACCCTCCGGGGATCCCTGCTGGCCTGATTCCTCGGTCAAGATGACATCTTCGGGGAAGTGCCGCCTCAAGATTTTCAAGATGAGATCCTCGGAAGCGCGATCCGCCGCCGTCACCAAGTCGCCCGGACGTTTCTCCTCAATGGCAAGGGTGCCCCCCACATAACTGCGCAGCAAAGCCCCTGCCTCCAGGGCAGCTTCTGTGGCCACATCCAACCGACGCAGCAGGGCCTCTGTCACACCCCTACCTCAAGAATCTGTTACTCAGGATAGCCCGCGAAGGCTGAGGCTCCCAAGGGATTCCTGAAAACCAAAATGGGCCCAACCTGAGCCCAAGCCCAGTTTCCGGGGAAAGGGGGTATCTCCAAGGCTGCCTATGGTGTATAGTACAGTACACTGGGGCTTGTGGGTTTTCCGGCAGCCCGCCAAGACCAGAGTTCCTTTGAAAGCAGTAGGGTTTTGGGGAACTATAGATAAGACTTTGAATTTGGAAAGCCAAGCTGCTGTAAATGGCGTTGAGCGTTGAGGGGGGAAGACCTTTGCCACATAGCTACGACGATTTTTTCACCTCCATCACAGAGGTTGGCGGGAAAAGTCCTCTTCCCAGCCAGGGCTTTGATCTGCCGGCGGATTTGTTCGATCAAGTCCCTGAACGGCCGGTGTCCCATCCGGAGTTCACCCTGTCCATCTGCCATCCTGTCCGGCCCTGCAGCTACATCCTGCGGGAGAGTATCTACACGCTTGGACGGGATCCCTCCAACGCCATCCAGATCGTCAATCGGTTTGTCTCGCGTCGCCACGCTTACCTGGTGCGGGTGCCCACCAAGTCCAACCGGACAGGGTTTACCTATTGCCTGATCGACGGCAACCGCAAGGGCCAGTCCAGTACCAATGGGGTGTTTGTTAACGGCACGCGGGTGGCCACTCACTACTTGAGGAGTGGAGATGTCATCTATTTCGGGCCGGAGATCCGCGCCTATTTCTTTGAGGTAGCCCGCACTCTCCCCGTGACTCCTCTTGACATTGGCCCTGACCTTGGCGAAGAGCTTCAGCTTCCCCACGCATAGGAGCTCACTGCAACTGTTGACAGACCCGAAGCTGCATCGCTAGATTAATTAAGCTGGTTAAGCAATGTGAATTGGGGCATCGCCAAGCGGTAAGGCAGCGGGTTTTGGTCCCGCCATTCGGTGGTTCGAATCCATCTGCCCCAGCTCAAAATCCTGTCGAAAGCACAAAGCGCAAGCCCCTGGGATCCCGTGCAGACCGGAGGGTGCGGCTCTAGGCATCAGCAGGGCGGTTAACTAGGGGATTGCAGAGTCGCCTTTGCCAACGGAGGCCCTGGCTTGGCAGGACTGGCCGCGGAGAGAATGGCAACAACCAGAAACCAAGGGTGAGGGATCCGGGGTGAGCTGTTCAGGTCGATCCTTGATGGTGGTGGGAACTTCTTCCCACGTGGGCAAAACCCTGCTGGTAACAGCCCTTTGTCGCATTCTCAAGAAAGCGGGAAAAAGGGTCGCCCCCTTCAAAGCTCAGAATATGTCCCTCAACGCCTATGTCACCCCAGAGGGCAAAGAGATCGCCTACGCGCAGGCTCTGCAAGCTTGGGCTGCCGGGATTCCCCCTGCGGTGGAGATGAACCCAATCCTTCTGAAGCCCCAGGGCAACCTGACTTCCCAGATCGTCTTGAACGGAGTGGCGGTGGGCACCTACCGCGCCGGAGAGTATTACGAGCGCTGGTTTGCGCCGGCCTGGCAAGCGGTTAAAGAAGCCCTTGCTCGCCTGCAAAAGCAGTACGACTGGATCCTTTGCGAGGGGGCAGGCAGTCCGGCAGAGGTGAACCTCAAACATCGGGACTTGGCAAATATGCGGGTTGCCTTGCATTTGGGATCCCCCACTTGGCTGGTGGCGGACATCGACCGAGGTGGGGCGCTGGCCCATGTGGTGGGCACGCTCCAACTGCTGGAACCCGAAGAACGGGCCCTGATCCGGGGCATTGTCATCAACAAGTTTCGCGGCTCGCGGGAACTGTTGCAGCCCGGCCTGGATTGGCTGGAAAACTACACCGGGATCCCAGTTGTCGGGGTCTTGCCTTGGGTGGACTGGGTTCTGCCCCAAGAGGATTCGATGGGAATTGCAGCCAACCCCCTGCTTTGGGAAGATCGCCGCGACCGGGCCGGTGGCCAAGCCCTGAGGGAAGGGCGCCTGGAGATTGCTGTGGTGCGTTTGCCCCAGGTGGCCAATTTCTCGGATTTTGACCCCTTGTTGGCGGAGCCCACCGTCCATCTGCGCTGGGTTCACCCCGGCCAAAGTTTGGGATCCCCGGATGTGGTCATCCTGCCCGGCAGCAAAACCACCCTCAACGATCTGTTCGCGTTGCAAAAGACCGGCCTGGCCGAGCAACTGCGCCAATACTCCGGCCATATCGTCGGCATTTGCGGCGGACTGCAAATGTTGGGAGAAACCATCGCCGATCCCGAAGGCTGGGAGGGGATCGCCGGCACCTACCCAGGGCTGGGCTTTCTCCCTTTGACCACCGTTTTACAACCCACCAAGGTCACCCAGCAGGTGCAGACCCAAAGCCGATGGCCTGCCCTGGCCCCCATTCAGGGGTACGAAATTCATCAGGGATCCACCCAGGCGGATCCCTCTGGCTGCCTGCCGCTGTTCGAGCAAGAGAACCTGGGCTGGCGGGATCCCACGGGTCGGATTTGGGGCAGCTATCTGCATGGCCTGTTTGACAACCACCTGTGGCGGCGACAATGGCTGAACTGGCTGCGCCGACAAAAAGGCTGGGATCCCTTGCCGGATCTGGAGGGCCACTATGCTCAGCAGCGGGAGCAATTGCTGGAGCGCCTGGCCGATCTGTGGCAGCCTCACCTGGACTTGGGCCTGTTGATGGAATAGCCCATCGGCGATGGGGGAGAGAAGTGGGGTGGGAGGCTATGTTGCGCCAGGTTACGCCAGCGCGACCGGAAATCCAGGATCCACTCAACCGGTTGCCTCGGCTACCTCTGCCTGACCCGAAGAAGTCCCTGTAGC
This sequence comes from Thermostichus sp. MS-CIW-36, assembly GCF_054059035.1. Classification (NCBI taxonomy): domain Bacteria; kingdom Bacillati; phylum Cyanobacteriota; class Cyanophyceae; order Thermostichales; family Thermostichaceae; genus Thermostichus; species Thermostichus sp. MS-CIW-36. The sequence continues at coordinate 1,535 of NZ_JBSSBR010000013.1, read as the reverse complement.
TTGTTCGCGAAAGCGTCACGCAGCGGTAAGGGCGCGATCCAACAATTCCATCGGGTGATAGATCGGGATCCCGGCTTTGCCCTGTAGGCGCAGATGTTTCTGGATTTGTAGGCGGCAGCCGATATTGGCAGAGACAATCCCCTGAGCACCGGTGTTAAGCAAGTTCTTTACCTTCTGGGATCCCAGCTCATCCGCCACCTGGGGTTGCAACAGGTTGTAGACGCCGGAGCTACCACAGCAGAGGGCCGCATCGACGGGATCCCGCAGCTCCAGCCCTGGGATTTGCCGCAGCAGGTGTCGGGGTTCCTGGCTGAGCCGCTGCCCATGCAGCATGTGACAGGCATCCTGGTAGACCAGCACCAGGGGTTCCGGCTGCAGCGGATGTAGAGGAGCCGTTAACCCCACCTGAGCGAGAAACTCCTGAATGTCCCTGACCTGGGCGGCAAATCGGGCTGCCTTCTCTTTGTAGTCGGGATCCCTGGCCAACAGGTGGCCATAGTCTTTCAGGGTATGTCCGCAGCCGGAAGCGGTGATCAGAATGGCATCCAACTCGTAATCGGCAAAGGCATCGATCATCTGGCGGGCCAGGGTTTCCGCCTGCTGCAGTTGCCCTTGATGGTGGGGCAAGGCCGCACAACAGCCCTGGACAGGCGGGATCACCACCTCACAGCCGTTGTGGGTCAAGACGCGAATGCTGGCCTCATTCACCTGCGGGGCAAACAGGCGCTGCACGCAGCCCAAAATGAGTCCCACCCGAAAACGGCGTTCTCCCACCGCCGGGATCCGCTCAGGGTAACGCTTGGGCAGCAGTTGCTCCACCTCCAGGGGGGGCATCAGGGATTCCATGGCCGCCAAACGCGGGGAGACCTTTTCCAGACCCTTTCGGATCCAAGCGCCGATCCCCATTTTTTGGTACAGCCAGAGAGGCCACAGCAGCGGTTGCAGCCGCTCCGGGTAAGGAAACACCGAGAAGATGAACTGGCGGTAAAGCCGATCCCAAAGGCTACGTGGGTAGTTGCGTTCGATTTGCGGGCGGGTGGCGGCAATTAAGCGGTCATATTGCACCCCCGATGGACAGGCCGTAACACAGGCCAAACAGCCCAAACAACTGTCGAAGTGGGAAACCGTAGCCGCCGAGAGGGAGATTTGACCTTGGTTGAGAGCCTCCATCTGATAGATGCGCCCCCGCGGCGAGTCCGTCTCTTTGCCGATTACACGGTAGCTGGGGCAGGTGGTCAGGCAAAACCCGCAATGCACGCAGGCATCGATCAGCTTGGGATCCGGGGGATCCACGCCGTCAAAACTTGGCCCTTTGGATACGTTCATCGGCCTCTAGCTCTCAGCACAAAAGCCTGCTGTACAGACTCAATCTTGCCTTTTGGCTTGTTTTGGGGTTTTGGAGGTGCCCCCGTTTCCTGCATCTTAATCCGGGAACAAAGCGGGTAAACTACCCGACTCCGACCGCTAAGCGGTACGGAGCGGGCTTTCAGTAGCCCTGAGCCTGTTCTGCTCTACCAGAGAACAAAACAAGCCCG
>NZ_JBSSBR010000012.1:0-74966 GCF_054059035.1 Thermostichus sp. MS-CIW-36 | reverse complement strand
ACTTGGCTCATAAGTTCATTGTACTTCATCAAAGCGCATTCCTCCCGGCACTGACCCTACGGGTACAGTGCGGGGCTCCTGCGATTTCTAGCTGAAGATGCCAGTGTTTCTTGAGGTTGGGTCCTTTCAAGACACCTCGACCCAACCTTTCGAGACCCCTCGGGATTGTTCGGTCAATTGCTGGCAGGAGTGGGGCGATCCACCACCGGAGCACCAAGGGAGTCGCCGCTATCGCAACCGCTCAAAAATAGGGCCAGCACCAGAAAGCAAACAAGCTGAGGGGCGCATAGTTTCCCATCTTAACAAGCTCAACTGCCTGTCCAGATTACCCCAGAGCCATTCCTCATCATCCTGAAGATTTCCTAAGGGACGGTGGGGATGGCCAGGGATCCCTCCAGAGCCAAGCGATCGCTGACGATAAGACGCCGACTCTCCAGCGTGATGCCGGTTTGGTTAACCAACATCACAGAAATCCACTCAGAACGGGGTTCTTGCGGAGCATCTGCCTGTAGGAAGATCCCTCCGGCCTGTAGAGGTTCGAGAGCAAACGAGGTCACCTCTGGGTAGCCCGCCCCGGCAACGGGTTGTTCAGCAACGGCGCCCAACAGCAAAGAGTGGGTGAGAGGCTCTGCCACAATCGCCTGCAGCGAATAGGTGGATCCCGGTTTGACCACCTCCGGCAGGTTCAAGGTGACGGTGGGAGGGGCAGATCCAGAGGTGAGGGTGCTGGCCTCCCGCAGCACTTCTTGGTCAATCAACAGCAGTTGTCCGGGATTGGCTGGATCCGGGCGATAGCGATTGCGCACCAGGGCAGAGGCTTCTACCTGAAAGTCCCCCCGCACCGAGGATTGGGATCCCTCTACTTGGCTGAGAATATCCGCAACAATCTCAGGGCCCACCTGCCGCCAGGAGAGGATCTGGGCCGAATAGGTGAGCTTGGGATGAGAGCTCCACAGCTTGCGGATGGCACCTTCCACCTCTTCCCGGTCCAGCCCATCTCGGTGGCGGAAGTCGGGGCTGTAGCCGGCCATCACCCCTGGCAAATCCCGCCGGTTGGCGGCGGCCACCTGCTGGCTTAGCCACTCCACCAGGGCGGCTGGCGGTGGGCTGGAAACTTGCCGCTGGATCCCACTTTCTAGGGGCATCGGGGCAGCTTGGGCCCAAGCCCAGGACTCCGTCCCGCTGAAGCGACCGGCTGTCAATCCAAGGGGGATGCTCCAGCTCACGGCCAGAGCAAGGGGCCAAAGCAGTTGCGGAAAGTTAGATCGGGATTTCAAGCCATGGGCCTCCAGCCGGCAAATCTGGATCCCAGTCTAGCCTTAGGGCAGTTGGGATCCCAAAGTCCAGACCAGATAAGATCGATTGGAATAAGCTTTGGCTCATAGCGCCTGTTCTCCATGGCTCCCCAGCACTCTCCAGCTTTCTTGGCCCTGGTCAACGAGGCCAAAAGCCGCATCCAAGAACTGACAGTCGAGCAGGTCAGGCAAAAACAACTGCAAGGGGATCCCTTCTATTTTGTGGATGTGCGGGAAGAGTCGGAGTGGCAAGCCGGCCACGCTGCCGGAGCCATCCACTTGAGCAAAGGGATCATTGAGCGGGACATCGAGAGGGTGATCCCCGACAAAGAAGCGGAGATCGTCCTGTACTGCGGCGGCGGGTTTCGTTCGGCGTTGGCAGCCGATAATCTACAGAAAATGGGCTATCGTCGGGTGATCTCGATGGATGGGGGCATGCGGGCTTGGCGGGAAGCGGGTTTTCCTGAGGAGCGCTAGAGCTGGCGGATTTCTTCCCTCACCCATAGGAAGAGGGAGGTATTGGCTGCTATCTGGCTGCTATCTGAAATGGCCGACCACTGAAGGCGGGAAGTGGGGGCGGCCCAACCTTGTTTAGAATGGCGATAGCCTGGCCGTTTAGCTTTACCCCTCTGCCATGCTCCAAACCCTGCCCCGCCTGGATATTGCCGCCCGTTTGCAGCAGTTGCGCCAGCTTCTGCAAGAGCAAGATCTGGATGGCTTTTGGGTTCCCTCTGCTGATGAGCATCTCAATGAGTATTTGCCGGAACATCGCAAGCGGCGTCAGTGGATCACAGGCTTTACCGGCTCGGTGGGGGATGCCTTGATCACCCGGGACAGGGCTTGGCTGTGGGTAGATCCCCGCTATCACGAACAGGCGGAGCGGGAGGTGGATCCCAATCTATTGACAGTGATCAAAGGAGGTCTGCCGAATCAGCCCAGCCTGATGGAGATTGTGGAAGAGCTGGGATCCGGCTTTCGCCTGGGGGTGGATCCCTTTACGGTGGCAGTGGCCACCTATCGCCAGTTGCAGGCCCATGCCCAAGCGGGAGGGGTGCTCTTGATCCCGGTCATGGAAAACTTGGTGGATAAGCTGGCTCAGGGATCCGCTCCTGTCGCTCCCTTTGACCGGCCCATTGACTCGGTACCCACCCACCTAAGCGGGGCCACCCCTGCAGAAAAGCTGGCCCAAGTCCGGCAGGAGATGCGCCGCAAGCGGGTGGGACTGTTGCCCCTGACCAAATTGGATCAGGTGGCCTGGCTGTTTAACCTGCGGGGATCCGACATCCCCTACAACCCAGTGTTTTGGGCCTATGCTTTGGTCAGCCTAGATAGAGCGGCTCTATTCACAGATCTGGAGCGGCTCAGTCCCCCATCTCGGCAATTTCTGGCAGAAGCCGGGGTGGAACTCTGGCCCTACGAGACCTACAGCCAACAACTGCCCCAATGGGCCAAGAGCTATGCGCCGGTGGGCTTGGATCCCAAGCAGACCACCCAGGGCACTCAAGAGCTGCTGCAGGATGCGAGCTGCCGCGAGCTGGAGCACCCAGTAGAAGCCCTCAAGGCCGTGAAAAACCCCACCGAGCTGGAACAGATGCGCCTGGCCAACCGCAAAGCCAGCCGGGCCAAGATCCGTACCCTGGCCTGGATCGACCGGCAAATCCAACAGGGGATCCCCATCAGCGAAGCCGATGTGGCCGCCATCATGGAGGCCCATTACCGGGAGGAAGGGGAGTGGGTGGGCCTGAGCTTTAACACCATTGCCGGCGCCGGCGCCAACAGCTCCATCATCCACTACAGCACTCCGGATCCCCAAAAGCTGCTGCAGCCGGGCGAACTGTTTTTGTTGGACTCCGGATCCCACTACTTGGGGGGCACCACCGACGATACCCGCACCGTTTGGATTGGCCCGCAACCTGCGGATCCCTTGTGCAAGCGGCGCTATACCGAGGTGCTCAAGGCCCACATTCAATGCGCCCGCCAGATCTTCCCCCCCGACACCTATGGAGTCTCGTTGGATGGGATCGCCCGCTCTACCCTTTGGCAGGCCGGGCTGGACTATGGCCATGGCACCGGCCACGGTGTCGGCGCCTTTTTGAATGTCCACGAGGGGCCCAACGGGATCCACCGCCGCGCCAGCACCCCTCTCAAAGTGGGCATGATCAACAGCATCGAGCCGGGCTACTACCAGCCGGGATGGGGTGGGATCCGCCTGGAGAACCTCTACGAGGTGATTGCCATTCCCGAGCCGGAGGGCTGGATGGGCTTTCGCTCCCTAACTTGGATCCCTTTTGATGGGCGCTTAATCGATTGGGAACTGTTAAACGAGGTGCAGCGAGCCTGGCTGGACGAGTATCACCGGCAGGTTTACGCCATGCACCACGCCACCTTGCCAGAACAGGATGCCGCCTGGTTACGACGCGCCTGCGGACTGAGCTGATGTACTCGCAAAAGCGTTGCGCCCTGGCAAAGAGCGCAGGAAGGATCCCTGCAGTTGACCACATGCGGCATTGCCATCCAAACCACGGGTTTGGCGCACGGTGGCCCGCACCTGGTGTTGCTCAAGCTGGCGGACGAACGCTTTGACTCGTGCCGGGTGGGGGCGTTGATAGTCGGCTCCAGAGATAGGGTTGTAAGGGATCAGGTTCACGTGCAGTTGCACCCCTGACCGGCTGGCCTGCTGCAGCAATTGCGCCAGTTGGCGGGCATGAATGGGCAGATCGTTGACCCCCGATAGCAGGGTATATTCAAAACTGACTCGCCGCCCGGTGCGCAGCATGTAGTCACGGCAATCCTGGATCAGAGCATCCAGAGGGTAGTGGGCTGCCGAAGGGATCAACTGCTGCCGCAGATCTTGATTGGGAGCATGCAAGCTGACGGCCAGGGTGATTTGCAGATCCTGCTGCGCCAGCCAGGCAATTTGCCGGGGTACGCCCACCGTCGAGAGGGTGATGTGCCGTTGGCCGATGCCGATATCTTGATTCAGGCTGCGGATGGCTTGCACCACCGTATCGCGGTTGAGCAGAGGTTCCCCCATGCCCATAAAGACCACGTGGCTGACGCGACGGCCAAAATCTTCCTGCACCGTCAACACCTGATCCAAAATCTCGTGCAGCTCTAGGTTGCGTCGGTAGCCCATCTTGCCGGTGGCACAGAAATCGCAGGCCATAGGGCAGCCCACCTGAGAAGAGACGCAGACCGTCAGACGCTTGGCCGTTGGGATCCCTACCGTTTCGATCAACTGCCCATCCGCCAACCCCAGCAGAAACTTCACAGTACCATCGCGGGCCTCTGTCCGCTGCACAATGCGCGAGCGTCCCACTGGGTAGCTTTGCACCGCCTCTCGCCAAGCCCTAGGAAACACCGTCACCTGTTCCAGGGAGCGGATCCCTTTTTGGTAGATCCAAGCATGCAGTTGTTGCCCGCGATAGGCCGGCTGTCCTTGGGCAACCGCCCAGTCTTTCAGAGCAGACAAGGATTGCCCCAGCAGCGGAATGGGTAGGGCCGACATAAATCCATCTCAAAAGCACAGGAGTCTGGCTCCTTCACTCTAGCCTGTCCCCGTGACCCAATCTCCTTCAGTCCAGTGGAAGTGATAAAATGGGGTGCCGTTGCCGGATGTTGAAGTGCTGGTCGTCATCGACAACTACGACAGCTTCACCTACAACCTGGTGCAGTATCTGGGGGAGTTGGGAGCCCAGCTACAGGTTTTTCGCAATGACCAGCTCTCCGTTGACGACCTGCGCCGCATGCAGCCGCAAGCTGTAGTTATCTCTCCTGGGCCAGGGCGGCCGGAAGATGCCGGGATCTCCCTGGAGTTGATTCGGGAGCTGGGGCCAGAGCTGCCGATCCTGGGCGTTTGTCTGGGGCACCAGTGCATTGGGCAGGTCTACGGTGGTCAGATCGTGCGCGCACCTGAGCTGATGCATGGCAAAACCTCGCTCATTTACCATCGAGGGGTGGGGGTGTTTGAGGGGTTGAGCCAGCCTTTCACGGCCACCCGCTACCACAGCTTGGTGATCGAGCCTTCTACGTGTCCTGACGAGCTGGAGGTGACGGCTCAAACAGGCGATGGGATCATCATGGGGGTACGCCACCGCCGCTATCCCCACGTTCAGGGCGTGCAGTTCCACCCGGAGAGCATCTTGACTGCAGAGGGCAAGCGCTTGTTGAGCAACTTCCTGCGCAGCGCCCAGGGCTTAACTGCTGCTCAGCCCAATGCTTCGCAAGTATCCCAGGAATCTGTTGCCGTTGTTACATCGGGGATCCCTTGTTCATGAAGCGTCGCCAGCTTTTGCAAGCCAGCGCTGGGCTGCTGGGATCGATGGCCGTGAACCTGGCCAGAGGGCGCAAAGCGGGCGCTCAGACTGCTCCCGTACACAGTTCGGAAACGCCAACAACCCCAGGGTCTATAGAGTTCACCCCCGGCTCGAGCTTGGAGGGGCTGCAACTGACTTGGCTGCACCACAGTTGTGTTTTGTTCGAGGGGGAGGGCCGACGGTTTCTGGTCAACCCGTTTCGGCCGGCGGGCTGTACGGCTGGCTATCCTGCCCCACGAGTTGCTGCCGATCTGGTGTTGCTCAGCAGCCGCTTGTTGGATGAGGGCGCTTTGGATGTGGTGCCCGGCAACCCAAGGGTGCTGTTTCAGCCGGGGGACTATCTGATCGACGGGATCCGTGTGCAGGGGGTACGCATGCCCCGTGGCCCTCGCTTTGGCGTGAATGTGGGTTGGCGCTGGCGCATGGCCGGGATCGACATCGTGCATTTGGGGGGAGCTGCCTTGCCCATCACGCGAGAACAGTCCATCCTGCTCTCTCGCCCCGACCTGTTGTTGGTGCCGGTGGGGGGTGGGCCGAAAAATTACGATCCTGCCGGGGCCAAGGCGGCCATCGAAGCGCTGCAGCCGAAGTTGGTCATTCCAACGATGTATCGCACCGTCGCCGCTGCCGACTCCCAATGCGATCTGGTGCCTTTACAGGCGTTTTTGAGCCTGTTCCCCGCCGCAGCCGTTCAACCTGCTGCCAGCAATCCTCTCATTCTCTCGGCCCAGGCTCTGCCCTCGCAGGGGGTAGTCATTCTTTCGTTTGAGGAATAGCGACCATGGGGCGCAGACTCTGGGGAACCGTGGGATCCCTGATGGTGATGGGCGGGTTGGGCCTCTACGGCCACACCCTGGCAGAAGATCCGCAAGCCTTGGCCCAAGCCAACCCGCTGCGGCTGCAACTGGCCCTTTGGCTGGGGAAAGACGCCAACGCCGTCGATGAGCGGGGCAAAACAGCTCTGTTTTTTGTGGAGAGCGGCCTCAAGGCCCGCCTTCTGCTCAACTCTGGAGCAGATCCCAATCGACCGGACTATGGGGGAGCCAGCCCTTTGCACCAAGCCGCTCGCTTGGGCAACCCTGAGGTTACAAAAGCCTTGCTCCAGGCAGGGGCCGAGGCGAACGCCCGCTTCGGGGCCGGCGGCCTGCCGCTACATTTTGCCGCTTGGTCGGGCAACCCCGAGGTGGTGCGGCTGCTGCTGGAGTATGGCTCCGAGATCGACGAGCCGGACGGCTACGGCCTTACCCCCCTGCGCATTGCCCAGGACATGCGGCGCTGGGAAGCCGCGCTCCTTTTGTCCCGCTGGCCCCGCTCTGCCTCAGCGGACGGGCACATAGATTGATCCCACTGCTCTCACCACCCCAGCACCCAGGCAAAAATCAAAGGCGCCACGATGGTGGCATCCGACTCGATGACAAACTTGGGGGTATCGACGGCCAGTTTGCCCCAGGTGATCTTCTCATTGGGCACTGCTCCCGAATAGGAGCCGTAGCTGGTGGTGGAGTCGCTGATCTGGCAGAAATAGCCCCACATGGGCACGCCCTGGCGGCCCAGGTCTTGATGGAGCATGGGTACCACACAGATGGGGAAATCCCCGGCTATGCCGCCGCCAATTTGAAAGAAGCCGATGGAGGATTCCGCCGAGGTGCGCAGGTACCAATCCGCCAGGTGGATCATGTACTCGATCCCTGTGCGGACGGTGTGTACATTGCGGATCTCACCCGTGATGCAGTGGGCGGCATACATGTTGCCGGTGGTGGAGTCTTCCCATCCCGGCACATAGATGGGCAAGTTGGCCTCCATAGCCGCGTAAACCCAAGAGTCCCGCGGATTGATCTGGTAGTAGGGCTCCAGCCGGCCGCTGCGCAGGATGCGGTAGATAAACTCGTGCGGGAAGTAGTGTTCCCCGGCCTGGTCGGCAGCCATCCACTCTTCCAAGAGGGCTTTTTCTAGGCGCCGCATCGCCTCCTCTTCGGGAATGCAGGTATCGGTTACCCGGTTCAGGTGCCGCTCAAGCAGCTCCTGCTCCTGCTGCGGGCTAAGATCGCGGTAGTGGGGCACCCGCTCGTAGAACTCATGGGCGATGAGGTTAAAGATGTCCTCTTCTAGGTTGGCGCCGGTGCAGGAGATGGCGTGCACCTTGTTCTGCCGGATCATTTCCGCTAGGGAAAGGCCCAGCTCCGCTGTGCTCATGGCGCCGGCCAGGGTCACCATCATTTTGCCGCCCTTTTCCAGGTGAGCACAGTAGCCCTTGGCCGCATCCACCAGCGCGGCGGCGTTGAAGTGGCGAAAGTGATGTTGGATAAATTGGCTGACGGGGCTGTTGGTCACGATTTTTCCGGTCACTCTGACCTGGTGAAGCACGATTTTCTAGTCTATCAACTTTAGGGGCGCTGACAAGCTTTGCTTGGGGATACCTTTATCGGTATTGGCAACCATTCCCCTGCAGGTCGGCTGGAGCAGGTTGCGTTGCGAAGCCGGGATCCCATACGGGTTCTCACCCGGCCTTGGCTGAGACAAAGGGATCGCCTGCCCATGTCAGAATGGTGGCGAATCACCGCCCTATATCCGTTCACGCTATCTGTTCACGTTGGGTTCATGCCTCCTGTCAGCACTGTCGAGCCAGCCGAGCCCATTGCCGAAGTCCAATCTCCTGAGCTGGCTTCTTCTCCTGCCGAGCCATTGCCTGGCGCTGTGGACATGTCAGTGCCAACAACGACCGGGATCTCTATGGGATCCCTGCAGCGCTGGTGGGCGCGCTGGAAACAAAAGCTGCGCCTGGAGACCCAGCTGCTCTTTGTGGCAACGCTGGTGGTCTCATTGGTGGTGAGCAGTTTCACCTTCTGGGCCGTCAGCACCGTGCAGCAGGATGCTCGCTTCAACGAAGCCCGCTTTGGCCGAGATCTGGGGCTGCTCTTGGCCGCCAATGTTGCCCCCCTGATTGCGGAAGATCGCATTGGCGAAGTCGCCCAACTGTCCCGCCAGTACTTTGAGAGCACCAGCAGCATCCGCTATTTGCTCTATGCCGATCCCGAAGGAAACATCTACTACGGGATCCCGTTTTCCAACCAAGAGGTGAAAACCTCCCTCAGCCTCACCCGTCGCATGCAACTGCCGGACAATCGCCCCCCTGCTGAGGGCCAACCGCTGGTGCGCACCCACCTCACTCCTGCCGGGCGGGTGACGGATATTTTTGTCGGCATCTACCATCAGGGCCGCTTTTTGGGCACCCTCGGCCTGGGGATCAATCCCAATCCTGCCCTGGTGCGCTCCACACAATTGGCGCGGGAGGTCTCGATCGGGGTGTTTTTGGCGGTGTGGGTCTTGGCCATCCTGGGATCGGTGGTCAATGCCCTCACCATCACCTACCCCATCAAAGAACTGGTCAAGGGCGTCCAGGAGATCACCAAAGGTAACTTCAAGCAGCGCATCGACCTGCCCTTCGGGGGCGAGCTGGCCCAGCTCATCGACAGCTTTAACGAGATGGCGGAGCGGCTGCAAAGCTACGAAGAACAGAACATCGAAGAACTGGCTGCCGCCAAAGCCAAGTTGGAGACCTTGGTCTTCTCCATCGTCGATGCCGCCATTTTGCTGGATGCCGAGTTGCGGGTGCTGCTGCTCAACCCTGCCGCCTCCCGCATGTTTGGCTGGGAAGGGGATCCCGTTTTGGGCAAACCCTTGCCGGAGCTGTTGCCGGAGGATCTGCGGCAGCAACTGGCCCGCCCTCTGATGCACATTGCCCGCGGGGATCAAGAGGCAGAGGAAGTTCGCGTCAACCTCACCGGCCCTACCAAGCGCGTCATTCGCATTCTGCTTTCACCGGTGTCGGATCCGCGTCGGCAAAATCTCAAGGGGATCGTGATGACGGTGCAGGACATCACCCGCGAGGCAGAGCTCAACGAAGCCAAGGCCCAATTCATCAGCAACATCAGCCACGAGCTGCGCACCCCCCTCTTCAGCATCAAGTCTTTTATCGAGACCCTCTACGAGTACGGCGAGCAGATGTCCCCCGCCGAGCGGCAGGATTATCTGGAAATTGCCAACCGCGAAACCGATCGCCTCACCCGCCTGGTCAACGATGTTTTGGATTTGTCTCGTCTGGAATCGGGCAAGCAGTACCACTTTGAAGGTGTCGACATCGCGGCAGTGATCGAGCAGACTTTGCGCACCCACCAACTGCAGGCCCGCGACAAAGGGATCCAGCTGCGCAAATTCGTTGATCCCGATCTGCCTTTGGTGTGGGGCAACTACGATCTGCTGCTGCAGGTGATGACCAATCTCCTGGGCAATGCCCTCAAGTTCACTCCCTCAGGGGGCCTGGTGACGGTGCATGCCCACCTGGTGGTTCAGGCGGATGGATCCCCGCAAGCGGTGCGGGTGGCAGTGGCCGATACGGGCATTGGCATTGCCCCAGAGGATCAAGAGCGGATTTTTGACCGCTTTTTCCGTGTCGAGAACCGGGTCCACACCCTAGAGGGCACCGGCCTGGGGTTGGCCATCGTGCGCAACATCCTGGAGAAACATCGAACCCGCATCTGCCTGGAGAGCAAGCTAGAACAGGGATCCACCTTCTGGTTCGACCTGCACCTGTACACTGAAGAGGGACCGCTGGAGTTCGAGGTTCAGCCAGCCGAGACGGATCCCCCCAGTTGCGCTTGGCGGGAGCACTCCCATCAACGCTGAGGATATGAAGGGCATACTGGCCATTTTTTGGGGGTTGGGCCTCAGTTTCGCATTTTTGTGCCACACTGGTGACCTCTACCACCACCACAGGGGGGCTGGGCGACCCGCTGTTGGCCACCGGCGAAAACGTCACTTCTCTGCTGCTGGCGGTGGTGGCGGTGCTGGCCCCTTGGCTGGCAGTGCTGCTGATGGGTTTGCTGGTGTACTGGCTGGGCAAACGGGCGTTGAAACTGGGGTTCCGCAGCAGAAATGCCGCTCCCAAGTCTCAGGGATCCCCGCCGACGGCTGTTCTACACTGGAGAAGGTTTTAACTGGATGGTTTTGCCATGCCGCCTCGCTGGCCCCGGAAGCCCTCCCGTCGGGATCCCGAATTTCGCAAGCTGGATGATCGCTATACCTATGCCGCCCACCTGTCTGTTTTCCTCTGTAGCGGGTCTGGGCTGGTGTTTTTTCAGCAACTGTACCGCGCGGATTGGCCGTGGCTGGTGCCCCTGTTGGGCTGGTGGGCTTTGGGGCTAGGGATCCACAGCTTCTGGATCTTTTTTGTGGCCCGCTATCCCGTCGAGGCCGGCTTTGGGGAGCTCACTCCCGGCGCGCACAAAAACCCAACAGCCGCCGAGACGGATCCCTCCAGAGCCAGCTAGGACTTAGAGAGGGGATGATCCCCTTGCTCCTGTTCTCAGCCAGGGGAGGTAGAAGCTCCACCTGGTCGCCGCTGCCGCCGCAGCAGCAGGGGGGAGAGATCGCTCTCGTCGTAAATATCGCCCACCAGCTCCTCCAAAATGTCTTCCAGCGTGATCAGGCCGGTGGTGCCGCCGAACTCATCCACCACAATCCCCAGGTGTTGGCGAGAGCGCAGCATTTCCTTGAGCAACAAGCTGACCCGCTTGGTGTCCGGCACAAAAAAAGGCGGTGCCATCGCCTGGGTCACTTCGGCATTGCCTTTTTGATCGAGATAGCGCAAGGCTTGCTTGAGGTGGATAATGCCGACGATCTCGTCCTTGGATTCTCCCTGCACGGGGATGCGCGAGTAGCCCGTTTCCAAACAGAGCTTCACCACATCCTGCAGTGTTTTGTCGTGGGAGATGGTCTCCATTTTAACTCTGGGCTTGGCCACGTCCCGCGCCTGCAGCAAGTCCAAAGCCAAGGCCCCACGGAACAGCCGCCGTTTTTGCCAATCCAGCAGCCCCCGCTGCCCCAACACATCGATCAACAGCTCCAAATCCTTGAGAGAAGCAGTAGCCGTCAGCGGGGAGAACTCCAATAGGTTGAAGAGCCTGCTGACAACCCACTCAAAAGCGTCGCTAAAAGGGCGCAACAGCAGCGATAGGATGTGGACGGGCCGCACCACCCAGCGGAATACCCCCAGTGGATGGCTCACCGCCAAGGACTTTGGGGCTACTTCCCCAAACAGGAGCACCACAATCGTGGTAGGCACGGTGGCAGCCAAAGCTCCAATCTGGGTTCCCAACAGTTCAATGGAGAGGGTTGTGGCCAAAGCGGCAATGCCGATGTTGACAAAGTTGTTCACCAGCAACAGGGTGGTGATCAGCCGCGAGCGCTGTTGTTGGGCCAGTCGATACAAGCCCTGTGGATCCCCTTGTTCTTCGATCAGAGATTCCAGGCGCAGGTTGTCCATGGCCGTGATGGCGGTTTCGGCCCCAGAGCAAGCTCCTGAGAGAAGCAGCAGAAAGGCCAAGAGAAAGACATTAACCATAGCGCTCCGTTCGCGACGGCGGAACGGGATACAGGTAGCATTGGCTCATCGAGAGAAAAGCGGGTCGGCCTATTTCCATCATCAACGGGATCCCCTCCGGCACCTCAACACCTCGGTGGTTTTGCCAAAGTTCATCACTCAACCCATAGCTCGGCATCCGTGCCCCCTCATCAACTGCATCTTCAACGAAAATCTTCAATGAGAAATGAGAGAGGGATCAAGCTGTTCAATGTTCAAACCGGCCAGCTCCCTGAAAATCATGCGGAAATCTGACTTGTCCCGTTGATTTAGTCTTGATTGAGTCAAAGCTACTGATCTAAACGGGCCGGGCCGGATCGCTCCAAAAGCTGCCGGTACAACGTTACAATTTTGTCTTCCACCTCGGATTGGCTCAGGTGATCTGTGTCGATCAAGATGGCATCGGGGGCAGGCCGCAAGGGAGAGATGAGCCGTTCGCTGTCGCGGCGATCCCGCTGCTCGATTTGCGCTTTCAATTCTTCGAGAGGCACCATTTGCCCTTGGGCTTGGAGTTGGTGTTGCCGACGCTGCGCCCGCTCCCCAACAGAAGCGGTCAAGAAAACCTTCAGCTCTGCATCAGGAAAGACGTGGGTGCCGATATCCCGCCCCTCCAAGACAGCACCGCCATCCCGGCCAATGCTGCGTTGCCGCTTCACCAGCTCCTGGCGTACTCCCGGCACTGCCGCCACGTGAGAGACCCAGCGGGTCACTTCCGGAGAGCGGATGGCCTGGGTAATTTCTTCGCCATCGGCCCAGATGCGGGTCGGCTCTGTCGAAGAGGTGCCACTTTGCAGGGTGAGCTGGGTTTGGGCGGCCAGTTGGGTGAGTTGCTCGGCATCGTCCAAAGGGATCCCCCGTTGCAGTGCCAGCCAGGTGATGGCTCGATACATGGCCCCCGTGTCCAAGTACAAAAGCTGCAGCTGGGCGGCTACTGCCCGCGCCACGGTGGATTTTCCGGCTCCAGCCGGGCCGTCGATGGCAATCAGCGGGCGACGCGGGGGAGAGGTCGTGCCGGAAGAGGGCGGTGCCGCATGCTGGACTCTCTCCGGTGAGGGATCCCCTTGCTCCGGGGAAAGGAGCAGGTTGTCGATCAGGCGAGTTTGCCCCACATAGGCAGCAATGGCCAGCAGGCCCTTGTCTTCCACCCGCGGCAGCGGCTGTAGCGTTTGGGGATCCACCAATTCCAGGTATTGCAGTTGCAGCTCTGGGGTATGCTCCAGCTCAGCACGGGCAGCGGCAAGGATCCCTTCTGCTGAGGGATCCCCGGCCTGCCAATGGTCATATCCCCGGCGCAAGGCCCGGTACAGCCCGGCAGCCACCTGTCGTTCAGCAGCAGAAAGGTAGCGGTTGCGGGAGCTACAGGCGAGGCCATCGGCTTCTCGCACCGTGGGGCAGGGAACAATCGTGGTGGGTATTTGCAGATCCCGAACCAAACGCTGAATGATCGCCAGTTGCTGGGCGTCTTTTTGGCCGAAGTAGGCCCGCTGCGGCTGCACCAGGTTCAGCAGTTGCAGCACAATGGTGGCTACACCGCGAAAGTGGCCAGGTCGGTGGGGGGCGCAGAGGGTCTGCAGAAGGGATTCGGGGGGCATGACCCAGGTGCGGTCGCTTCCGGTTGCGGGGTCGGCTCCCATCTCTTGCGGGTCAGGGGCAAACACCACATCTACATCTGCTGCCTCGCACAAGGCCCGATCCCCCTCCTCGTCGCGGGGATAGCGATCCCAGTCTTCGTTGGGGCCAAATTGCAGCGGATTGACGAAAATGCTGACCACCGTGTGGTCACACTCTTGCCGGCAGCGGCGGATTAGGCTGAGATGGCCCTCATGCAGGGATCCCATCGTGGGCACCAAGCCGATGGTGGATCCCCGCCAATTGGCTACCTGCTCCCGCAAAGCAGCGACTGTGCGCAGCCAGTGCATTGCCATGCCACCTCAATCTCTCTCTCCCCTATGGGTTTTCTCCAACCCCCCCAAAGGCTGCTCCTACAGGCCGATCTTGTTGCTGCGTTGATACTGCCTGTAGGCTGCCACGAATAAGCCCGCCAAGGTGACCACCACCATGCCCAAGACGATCCCCAACAAAATCGGCTCGATCACAACACAGACCTCCCAGTTCAAACCTAGATCATGATAAGCCAAGCCCAAACCTATCCTCACCGTTCCTTGCCAAGGAAATCGAGGGGGGATCCCCTAATAAAATGCAGGGGATCCGCGAAGCCGTTGAGATGGCATACCCATAGCCTATGAGGTCAATTGTCTTGTCCGGGGATGGCGGAGACTTGAAGGAGTGCCTGTCCAAACTGGAAGAGCAACTGCGCCCTTTGGCAGACAAGGCCGTTCCCCTGCTGGTGGCGGACTCGCATCCAGTGCAGGTGTGGGCGGCAGTTTTGACCTGCCAACGCTTGGGGATCCCGCTGTTCCTGGGTAATCCCCACTGGGGAGAACGGGAATGGGGACAGGCTTTGGCGGATATGGGATCCGGCTGGTGCTGGCGCCAGGGCCGACTGGAAGGGGATCCCGCCCCCTTGAATCCGCGCCTGCGAGAGTTGCGGGAAGCTGTGCCCAGCTCCCATTGGCCGTTGATCGGCATCCCCACCGGTGGCTCTGGCGGCCAAGTGAAATGGGCCCTGCACTCTTGGCTGACCCTCAGCGCCTCGGCCAAAGCCCACCAACAGCACTTTGCCGTCGGGCCTGTACACAGCTATTGCCTTCTGCCCTTGTACCACGTCAGCGGCTTGATGCAGGCAGTCCGCTCCTGGCTGAGCGGTGGGCAGTGGGTTGTCTGGGATTGGAAACGGCAACAGCAGGCCAAGGCTTGGGATCCCCCTTTGCCGGGGAGCTTTCTATCGCTGGTGCCCACTCAGTTGCAACGGCTGTTGCTCAGCGCCCATCCGGGAGTTTTGGAGAGCCTGCGCCAATTTCGGGCCATTTTGGTTGGCGGTGGCCCCACCTGGCCCAGCTTGCGGCAACAGGCCCGGCAACTTCACCTTCCCCTTGCCCTCACCTACGGTATGACCGAGACCGCCTCCCAGGTGTGTACGTTACTGCCAGAAGCCTTTTGGCAAGGGAGCGACAGTCTGGGTCGGCCTCTGCCCCACGCCACGCTCCAGATCCGCAGCGAAAAAGGGGATCCCCTGCCCAGCCATGCTGTGGGCTACATTCACATTCAGGCAGAGTCGCTGGCACTGGGCTACTACCCGCACCTAAGTGCTACGCACCGCTTACGCGAAGGGCAACAGCAAGGCTTTACCCCCGGCGATTTGGGCTATCTAGACCGACAGGGATCCCTCTATTGGTTAGGTCGAGCCGATGACCTAATCCTAACCGGCGGGGAAAAGGTGATGGCTGCAGAAGTGGAAGGGGAGATCCGAGCCAGCGGCTGGGTGGAAGATGTGTGCGTGTTGGGCCTACCGGATGCCGAATGGGGGCAGCGGGTGGTGGCGGTGGTCGTCCCCAAAACAGGGATCCCGGCAATCCCCAAAGAGCTGGAAATGCACCTGAAGCAACACCTAAGCCGCCAACTGAGTCCCTTCAAGCATCCGAAGCACTGGCTGTGGTGTACGGGGATCCCACGCAACCCTCAGGGCAAAGTCAACCGCCAACAACTCCGGCAGTGGGCAGCTCAGACGTTGGGGATCCCAACGCAGGCAAGTTAGCGGGATCCCTCCCGAATGCCCAGACGGGCTAAATCTCGCTTGATTTCAAAGGCCAATTCTCGGTTGTGCGGCTCCGTGGCCAAAGCTTTTCTCAAGTAGGCTTCCGCCTGCTGATAGCGCCCCTCGTGGATCAAATGGTTGCCGAAGCGCTGGTAGGCCAACGCCAAGATGTGGATGGCCTCGCTGGAGTTGGGAAACCGTTTCAGCAGCGCCTCCGCCTGGGCCACCGCCGTGGGCAACTTCCGCTCCCGCCAGGCTGCCTTGACGCGGGCAATCCCCTCCTTGAGCCCTTCCGGATTGGGCTGCTCTGCCGATGAGGGGCCTATGCTGCGAATGACCACCCGCCTTTCGCCGGCAGCAGGAGAGCTGGGTGGAGATTGACGTTGTGCAGATTGACGTTGTGCAGATTGACGTTGTGCATCGTAGCGCCGCCGCTGCTCAGGGTCGCTCAGCACTTGGTAGGCTTGGTGGATTTGTTGGAAACGCTCTCGGGATCCCTCCCCTGCCACATCAGGGTGAAACTGCCGCGCCAACCGTCGAAACGCCTGTTTAATCTCTTCAATGTCCGCTGCAGGAGATAGGTTCAGGATCGCGTAGTAATCCATAAACGGTGGCGCAACTAAGGGATCGGGAAAAGACCTGGCCAAAAACCAGCTCTAGTCTATCGCTGCGGCCCCGGCTTGACCAAGGGATCCCACCAAGCGCTTGGTTCTCCCGCTTCCCTCAGCAGCAGGGATCCAGTGTTAGACTTTGCCCAAGTTGTTTGGAGCCTCCATTCCGGCCTATCGAGGATCCCTTCCTGTTGCCCAACTTCATTGCAACTTGGCTTTTTTATTTCTATCTGTTATGAGTGAAGCGCTTCATCAAGCTCTTGCCAATCGAGATCTAAAACAATTATTGGCCCATTTGCAGCGGGGGGAAGATGTGAATGCTGTCGATGCTCAGGGAATGACTTTGCTTCATAAAGCGACACTCCTTGGCGATTTGGAACTGTTGGATTTGCTCTTGGCCCATGGCGCTTCTCCCAATACCTTGGATCCCACAGGTGCTACCCCTCTCCATTTGGCTGCCGCCAGGGGTCAGGTCAAGCTGGTGGAGCGTCTCTTGAGGGCAGGCAGTGATATCAATCTCCCAGATAACCATGGCTATACCCCTCTCCATCAGGCTGCTTTAACCGATCAGGTAGAAGTAATCGGTCTGCTCATCCAGAAGGGAGCCAACACTGGTCGTGTTCTCCACTGGGCCACAGCCACCGGTCGAAAAAGCATTCTGGCCCGCCTCTTATCCAAGGGAGCGCCGGTGGATGCCACTGACGAAACAGGCCGAACCCCTCTGCATGAAGCTGCCACCCAAGGGAACTTGGGGATTGCTCGCTTTTTGCTCTTGTACGGGGCCAATGTGAATGCACGCAACCGATTCGGGGCGACACCGATGCACTGGGCTGCACTGGGCTGCTTGGGAAGGACACATCGAAATCCTGGAGCTTTTGCTGGAAAATGGAGCCGAACTAAACCCTCGCAATGAAGATGGGCATACCCCCTTAGCCTATGCACAAAAACGCCAACACAGGCTGGCTGTCCAATGGTTACAAGATCGAGGAGCAACTCTTTAGCTTAGTATCAAGTTTGGCATAGAGAGTAAAACAAAAGTTAATGAAAATGCTGCTATTTCAAGTCATAGGGTATTTGGTCTTCCCCCCTTCTCATGAGATGGGGTTTGGGAGTGAGGGTAACCCCTACAGAAAAAAGGAGAGAGGCTGTTAGGCTTTCCTCCCTCCAGTCTCTTCGTCGCGGTTAGCGTTAACGCCAGCTAGATTCTAACTGATTCTTCCACCTGATTCAACTTTTTTCTAGAGTTTCTCTTGAGCCCAACATAAATTTTTGAACGACAAAACAAGACATAGGACAGACAGTTTGTCCCAAAAGGTTGGTCTTTTTCCTTAGCTTCTGACAAGTTTGCAAAGGAAACTAGAGCAGCAATCTTTGTATTCGGTCTTGTCTTCCGGTTCCCGAAGCCAGATTGCCCCCTTCCAAAGCCATAACCCTCAGCCGCTGTTGCTCCTTTACACTGCCACCTCCACAGATTGACATGAGCAAGCAAAAAATCTCTCTATCAACTGATTCTGACTCTCATTAGCACAGAACCTTGCTTAGCCTTGGAGAGGAGAAAAAGGGATCCCTGCTGACGCAGATGGCCAGCTCTGCCAGCACAGGATCCCTGCCGCATCCAAGACAAGAGAGGAAGACTGATGGATATGACTCCACCACTCAACTGAGTAACAGCATAGCTTTATTGAGATTGAATTGCAATACCTAGCCAACGTAAGAGGAAATGTTCTTGACAAAACTGCTTCAAGTAGTCATTTCAAGTTAGGGTGAGACGCTTGGGCTACTGAGGAGAGCCTTCTGATTCCCTGTATTCAAGGCTTTAGGTATGGGTGCAGTGTCCCAGTTTGAATCGAAATGGCCACAAGCAGAGTACCTGGGCTAAAGGGTAATTGGCCAAGATTTGCAGTTTCAGCCCTCTTGAGAGGATAGGTCGCGGAGTTGTGGGCACAGCACAGGTTCAAGGGGGGGTGAGGGGCTGATAGCAGTCGTGGTTCTTATTACCCTCTATTTCAACTGCTCGCGTAGCGGGCCGGAGGCCTTAGCAGGAAGCAACCGGTCGTTTGTTTCACCTTGACGGTGAGATAAATGACTACGCGTTGCGGAACAGTAGGTAACCTCACTGCCATTCAAATGCCGTGGCGGGCGAAAAATCAAACCTTGGCCCAATGGATCCCTAGCCACGATAGCTAAGTCGCCTGGCAGGAGATCGAACCTGACGGCGTTTTCTGCGCCAGCGTTTCCAGCGGGAGACCATCCAGTCGCTTAGGCTGTGGTTCACCGATCCCAGTTCCAACCCCATCCCAATCCAAAAGAGCATCTCGGCGTGAACTTGCAGCAATTGCCAGAGATCGCTGCCCCACACCCAGGGTTGCCACATCCACCAGCCCAACTGGGATCCCAGCCAAGCCCCCAGCAGGCCAGCTCCTCCTGCCCATAGGCTCAAGTACAGTACCCGCACGGCGGTGCCCACAATCGGCCCATGAGACCAAAAGGAGCGATGCCGCATCCACTTGCGGTAGGGCAGCCAAATCCAGCGCAAGAACAGCCAGCGTTGATACTGTCGGGAACAGGTGTCCAGATCTCCAGAAAACATCAGGCCGCTGAACAGATAGGCGGATCCCACAGCCAGGGCAACTGTGGTGCTGTTCCCCAGCAAACCGGCGGCTAGGGTGATGCCGGGGGCCGTCCAGAGGGTAATGCGATCGTGGGTGGATCCCAGCGGCATAAAGCCAGAGCAACAGTACACGACTGCGGCTCAGTCTACCCGCAAGCAAAGGAGAAAGCCTGCTCCAGCCCTGGGATCGCTCCGCCGGATCTTGAAAAACTTAAGCCTGCTGCTCCCCAGGGATCCCTCGATTCAGGCGATCCAACACCTGCAACTGTCGGTAGAGCATTTCAACCCGTGGCAGATGGATCCCAGCTTGTCGAGCGTACTGCAGGGGGTTGCCGAAGATCACCTGCAGTTCCAGAGGACGTTTGCGCTCATAGTCGATTTTCATGCTGGTGCGGTAGGGGGCCATTTTCTCGGTATTGGTGAGCATTTCTTGGATCAGGGAGTCGGGAAGCAGGCGATCACAAGCTGCAGCTCCCTGTATCACCTCCTGCATCAGCGTTTCCGCCAAAGCACGGGCCTCAGGGTCTCGAATCATTTGCTGAGTATCGGCATTGAACACCACCGAGAGGCCGTTGAAGGGAATATTCCAGACCAGTTTCTGCCAGCGGGCCAACATCAAATCTGGAGAGAGAGAGGTCGGGATCCCTGCCCGTTGAAAATCGGCTTGAACTTGTTGAAGGCGGGGCGTGATCCCTTGGGGGGCATAGCCAGGGCCGTACTCTGCCAGCAGCACCGAACCGTAATCCAGATGGTGAATGTGGCCGGGGCCAACCTTATTGGAGCTGATGAAGCAGAGGCCCCCCATGACCCGCTCTGGGCCAACGCAATCGGCAATCTCGGGTTCCACCCCCAGCCCGTTTTGCAACAAGATCACCACGCCATTCTCGGCCAACACAGGCGGGATCAAGTGCGGCAGAAGCGCATTTTGGGTGGCTTTCAAAGCCACGATCACGCCTTCGCAAGCCGGCATGTCCTCCACGGCTGCGTAGGCATTCACCTGGGGCAAATGAAAATCCCCCCAGCAGGACTGCACCCAGAGGCCGCTTTGGCGAACATGGTCATAGTCGCTGTGCAGCAGAAAATGCACCGAAAAGCCCGCCTGTTGCAATTTCGCCCCATAAAATCCTCCCAAAGCGCCCGTGCCCAAAACAGCGTAGCGGCGGGTTTCCGGCAACCAAGACATGGCAGTGAGTTTCGGCAGGTCATCCCTAAAATACCGCACCCCAGCGCTGGCTCAGGGTTTAATCTTTGCTGTTTTGTCTATCAACAGCACCCGCTCTTCTGCATCGGTTTCCCGCAGATGGACTCTCACCGTTTGCTCCGGTTCTGTAGAAAGCTGACAACCGCAGTAATCGGGCTGGATGGGAAACTGTCGGTGACCCCGGTCAATCAACACCGCCAATCGCACCCGTTCCGGTCGCCCAAAGTGGTTTAGGGCCTCCAAAGCCGCCCGGACGGTGCGACCGCGAAAGATCACATCATCTACCAGCACCACCTCTTGGCCGGTTAGGTCACGCGGCATTTCGCTGCGATCGGGGGTGCGCAACCCACCGGCACTCAAATCGTCGCGGAAAAAAGTGATGTCCAGCTCCCCTACTTGGGGCGGGATCCCCAGCAGAGTGGCAATCCGATCCCGCAGGCGGTAGGCCAGGGGAACTCCCCGGGTGCGAATGCCGATCAACGTCAACTTTTGGAGGTGGGGATGATCCCTGCCGATCGCCTCTGCCAGACCCTCGATCAGCCCGGCCAACTGCTCCGCATCGAAGACCTCGATCTCGGACATGGATCCCTGTCGCCCCCTCGCCAATCGCGGATCTGGTCTGTAGAAGACTTTAGTAGAAGACTTTAAGATAGCCCAACCTGCCGGCGGGATCCCTATCCGGTAAGATAAAACCAGAAGCAATTCCCAAGCCATGGAGGTTTCCTTGAGGGAGGGATCCACGATGTCTGTTGCTTGGCTGGCTTCGGTTCTGGCGAGGCGGTCTTGGCTGAGCCGTTTCCTGCGGGGGATGGTGCTTTGCGGGCTGATACTCTGCCTGGGGGTTACTCCGCTGGGATCCCCGGCCCAGGCAGAGGACTACACCAAACGAGATCTACAGGGGGTGAGCTTTGCAGGGCAAGACCTGAGCGGCTGGAAGTTTCTCAAGGCCAACCTGCGCCAAAGCGATCTCAGCCATGTGAAGGCGGCAGGGGCGAACCTGTTCGGGGCCAATCTCAGCAAAGCCAACTTGCGCGGAGCCGACTTGCGCGGGGCCACTTTGGACATGGCCAACCTACAGGGTGCGGATCTGCGAGAAGCGCAACTGCAGGACAGCATGATGTGGCTGGCCCGAGTCGAAGGGATCCAAATTGATGGGGCGGATTTCACCAATGCGTTGATACGGCAAGACGCCCTCTCCATCCTTTGCGAACGGGCCACCGGCGTTAACCCTGTAACTGGTCGGGCCACCCGCGACACTCTTGAATGTGACTGATCCTCACCCCCGGCTCTTCTCCCAGAGGGAGAGGGGAGATAGGCAGCAGAACCCATCGCCTCACTGCCCTCTGGAATCCGGATTTTAGGAGCTGGGAGCGGCTGCCTCAGAACGGGCGGGCTTGCGTTGAAACTGGCTGAGCAGCGAATTCCAGGCCAAGCGGGCCATCGACAACAGCCAATTCCCCTCCAACTCCCTAAACAAGTCCATGTTCAGCTTGAAGGCATAATTGGCCTCTGCCACAATGCGGTCGATGGTGGCTTGATCCAGCCCCAATGCATCCATCTGGGCACGGTAGCGCTGCTTGAACTTGCCCTCGTGAGGGATCTGCTCGAAATCGTAGAAGGCCGTTCCTTCCCCCTGCGGCAAGCCCATGGCCCGGCGGGCAATGTTTTTGAGGATTTGACCGCCCGACAGGTCGCCGATGTAGCGGGTGTAGGCGTGGGCGATCAGCAGAAGCGGATCTTTTTCCACCACTTCCCGAATGCGGTTGACATAGACCTGGCAGGCAGGGGAGGGCTTGACCAAAGAGCGCCAGTTGGGGCCAACAAAATAATTTAAATCCTTCTCCAGGCTGGCCTTGCGCCACAGCTCTGGGTAGTAGAGCCGGCCCACCAGGGGGTGCTCTCGCAGTTGGGCAAAGCCTTCTTCCAAAGCGCTGTAGACAAAGTAGAAATTGCCCAGGTAGCGGCTGTAGGCCCGTTTATCCACCACTCCCTTCAGGAAACACTTGATAAAGGCCATGTTCTCGGCCATGGTGTGGGACTGCTTGGTGCCCTCTCGCAACTGGGCCGACAGGCTGTTGTCCCGGTTACTCAAATCATTCTTATTCTGATTGTTGTGGCTTTGACTCACAAAACCCTCCTCGCCAACAAACTGTGCTTCATTAGATCACCCGCAGATCACCCGCAAGCCATCCCGAGGTTCCCCCAGCCTGAGAAGCTTTGTAAACCCATTCCTAACCCCTTCTCATGATTGTTGTTGATGGCTCCGCCACAGCCTGCATCAACAGCGTGCATCTCAAAAGCGACGCAAACCGGCGCCAAGTCCACTCTGTCGACCGGCTGAGCCTGTCAGAGCCACCCCTCCGATCCCCAAGGTTGACCGGAAATCCGAGCTGGAGCAGCGGATGATCCGCAAAAACGGTTAAAGATTAGAATAATCTGCTTGAGTGTGAATGGATGTGAACAATCCTTAAGGCATGGCGGAAACCGCCCCTGCCCCGGCAGCCAAAAGGGGATCCCCAGCGGTTTTGCCGAGATTTTCCAAGTGAGCCCTCAAGGGATCCGGACAGCCCCTCGACCTTTGTAACGTTCGTTGACGATCGTTGGCGGGGTTTCTATAATGGAAGGCCTGACTGCAGCGCGACCCCTCCCGAGCAACGCATGACACAATTAGCAGTGCCATCCCCTGTCGCTCCTACCTTTCCTGACCTGGTGGAGATTCAGCGGGAGAGTTTCTTGTGGTTTTTGCGAGAAGGGTTTGAAGAGGAGCTTCTCAGCTTTTCCCCCATCGTCGATTACACCGGCAAGCTGGAACTGCATTTCCTGCCCGAATATCGCCCTGGGGATCCCTCCAAAGGGTACAAGATCAACCGCCCCCGCTACGACCCCGAGGAGGCCAAGCGGCGGGATGCCACCTATCAAGCGCAGATCCGGGTGCCCACCCGCCTCATCAACAAAGAGACCGGCGAGATCAAAGACATGGACGTCTTCATCGGCGAACTGCCCTTGATGACGGATCGGGGCACCTTCATCATCAACGGCGCCGAGCGGGTGATCGTCAACCAAATTGTGCGCAGCCCCGGCGTCTATTACAAATCGGAGCTGGACAAAAACGGGCGTCGCACCTACAGCGCCAGCCTCATCCCCAACCGCGGTGCCTGGCTGAAGTTCGAGACCGACAAAAACGGCCTGGTGTGGGTGCGCATCGACAAAACCCGCAAGCTCTCGGCGGCAGTTCTGCTGAAAGCCTTGGGCCTGAGCGACTCCGAGATTTACGACAACCTGCGCCACCCCGAATTCTTCCAGAAAACCATGGAGAAAGAGGGGCCCTACACCGAAGAAGAAGCCCTAATGGAGCTGTACCGCAAGTTGCGGCCTGGGGAACCCCCCACCGTATCGGGTGGCCAGCAGTTGCTGGAATCCCGCTTCTTCGACCCCAAACGCTACGATTTGGGCCGGGTAGGGCGCTACAAGCTGAACAAAAAGTTAAATTTGAACGTAGCCGAAAGTGTGCGGGTGCTTACCGTCACCGACATTTTGGCCGTCATCGACTACCTGATCAATTTGGAGTACGACATCGGCCATGTGGACGACATCGACCACCTGGGCAACCGCCGCGTGCGCTCCGTGGGCGAGCTGCTGCAAAACCAGGTGCGGGTGGGCCTGAATCGCCTGGAGCGGATCATCCGAGAACGGATGACAGTCTCCGAGTCGGAAAACCTCACCCCGGCCTCTTTGGTCAACCCCAAACCCTTGGTGGCGGCCATTAAGGAGTTCTTCGGCTCCAGCCAGCTCTCCCAGTTCATGGATCAGACCAATCCCCTGGCGGAGCTGACCCACAAGCGCCGGCTATCTGCCCTGGGCCCCGGCGGCCTGAGTCGGGAACGGGCCGGCTTTGCGGTGCGGGATATCCACCCCAGCCACTACGGGCGCATCTGCCCCATCGAAACCCCAGAAGGCCCCAACGCCGGGTTG
The DNA here is from genome assembly GCF_054059035.1 of Thermostichus sp. MS-CIW-36. Lineage (NCBI taxonomy): Bacteria > Bacillati > Cyanobacteriota > Cyanophyceae > Thermostichales > Thermostichaceae > Thermostichus > Thermostichus sp. MS-CIW-36. Next base: position 50,887 of record NZ_JBSSBR010000012.1, on the reverse strand, counting down.
ATCGGATCCCTGGCCACCCACGCCCGCGTCAACCAGTACGGCTTTATCGAAAGCCCCTATTACCGGGTCGAGAACGGCGTGGTGCGCAAAGATCTGGGCATGGTCTACCTCACTGCCGATGAAGAGGACGAGTACCGCGTAGCCCCTGGGGATGTGCCGGTGGATGCCGAAGGCCGCATCACTGCCGATTTGGTGCCGGTGCGCTACCGCCAGGAGTTCACCACCGCTCACCCCACAGAAGTCCACTACGTCCAGGTGGCACCGGTGCAGGTTATCTCTGTGGCCACCTCCTTGATCCCCTTCCTGGAGCACGACGACGCCAACCGCGCCTTGATGGGAGCCAACATGCAGCGGCAGGCGGTACCCCTGCTTAAGCCGGATCGGCCTTACGTGGGCACGGGCTTGGAAGCGCAGGCGGCACGGGACTCCGGCATGGTGGTGGTGTCGCGCACCAATGGCGTGGTGACCTACGTTTCCGCCGACGAAATCGTGGTTCGGCCAGATGACGGCGGCGATCCGATTGTCTACCGCCTGCAGAAGTATCAGCGCTCCAACCAAGATACCTGTCTCAACCAGCGCCCCCTTGTCTATACGGGGGATCGGGTATTGGCTGGCCAGGTGCTGGCGGATGGCCCGGCTACCGAGGGTGGCGAGCTGGCTTTGGGCCAAAACGTGTTGGTGGCCTATATGCCCTGGGAGGGCTACAACTACGAAGATGCCATCTTGATCAGCGAGCGGCTGGTCTACGACGATGTCTTCACCTCGGTACACATCGAGAAGCATGAGATCGAGGCCCGGCAAACCAAGCTAGGCCCGGAAGAGATCACCCGCGAGATCCCCAACGTGGGGGAAGATGCCCTGCGCGACCTGGATGAAAACGGCATTGTGCGCATTGGGGCTTGGGTGGAAGCCGGCGATATTCTGGTGGGCAAGGTCACTCCCAAAGGGGAGTCTGATCAACCGCCAGAGGAGCGGCTGTTGCGGGCCATTTTCGGGGAAAAAGCTCGGGATGTGCGGGACAACTCCCTGCGGGTGCCCAACGGCGAGCGCGGTCGGGTGGTAGATGTGCGCATCTTTACCCGCGAACAGGGAGATGAGCTGCCTCCGGGCGCCAACATGGTGGTGCGGGTCTACATCGCCCTCAAGCGCAAAATCCAGGTGGGGGACAAGATCGCGGGCCGTCACGGCAACAAGGGTATCATCTCCCGCATCTTGCCGATTGAGGACATGCCCTACCTGGCGGACGGCACACCGGTGGATGTGGTGCTCAACCCCTTGGGGGTGCCCTCTCGCATGAACGTGGGCCAAGTGTACGAGTGCCTGCTGGGCTGGGCAGCAGAGCATCTGGGGGTGCGCTTCAAGCTGATGCCCTTCGACGAGATGCACGGTTTGGAAGCCTCCCGTCTGACGGTGGAGGCCAAGCTGAGGGAAGCCCGAGAGAAGACCGGCAAGGACTGGATTTTTAACCCGGAAGGCAAGTACTGCGGCAAAATCCAGGTGTTTGACGGTCGCACCGGAGAACCCTTTGACCAGCCTGTTACGGTGGGCCGCGCCTACATGTTGAAGCTGGTGCATCTGGTGGACGACAAGATCCACGCTCGCTCCACCGGCCCCTATTCTTTGGTGACCCAGCAGCCGCTGGGGGGCAAGGCGCAGCAGGGCGGCCAGCGCTTTGGGGAGATGGAGGTGTGGGCTTTGGAGGCGTTTGGGGCGGCCTACATCCTGCAGGAGCTGCTCACCGTCAAGTCCGACGACATGGTGGGGCGCAACGAGGCTCTCAACGCCATCGTCAAGGGCAAGCCCATCCCTCGACCCGGCACGCCGGAGTCCTTCAAGGTGCTGGTGCGGGAGCTGCAGTCCCTCTGCCTGGATGTGTCGGTACACAAGGTGGAGGTGGACAGCGAAGGGCAAACCCACGATGTGGAAGTGGATCTGATGGCCGATACCTCCAACCGTCATACTCCCTCTCGACCCACTTATGAATCGGTTACGGCTGAGGATCTCTCGCCATCACCAGCCTTTACCAGAGTGCTCCGCACCGCTGACGCGAATGCCAGCCGCAGCCTTGAGGAAGATGAGGACGGAGAAGAGGAAGAGGACTTTTGAGTGTTGAGAGGGCTCCGTGCCGCTGACGCGAACGCGACGGGGATCCCCTTCAACCCACGAAGGAGGGTGGGGCTTCCCTCTCCTTTGGGTTCAGCAAGTCAGGAGGAGAATGGCGATGGCCAAAACAGAGCAACGCTTTGACTACGTCAAAATTGGCTTGGCTTCTCCAGAGCGGATCATGGAGTGGGGCCAGCGCACCCTGCCCAATGGTCAAGTGGTGGGGGAAGTCACCAAGCCTGAGACCATCAATTACCGCACCCTCAAGCCGGAGATGGATGGTCTCTTTTGCGAGCGCATCTTTGGGCCGGCCAAAGACTGGGAATGCCACTGCGGTAAGTACAAGCGAGTACGACATCGGGGGATCGTCTGCGAGCGCTGTGGGGTGGAGGTAACCGAGTCGCGGGTGCGCCGCCACCGCATGGGCTACATCAAGTTGGCCGCTCCGGTCACCCACGTTTGGTATTTGAAAGGGATCCCCAGCCACATTGCCACGCTGTTGGACATGCCGCTGCGGGATGTGGAGCAAGTGGTGTACTTCAACGCCTACGTAGTGGTGGATCCGGGCAATGCCCAGAATCTCTCTTACAAGCAACTGTTGACGGAGGATCAATTCCTCGAGATCGAAGATCAGATGTACGAGGAGGGATCCGAACTGCAACTGCCGGAGAACTGGGCGATGATCGGGGCGGAGGCCATCGAGCGCCTGCTCAAGGATATCGACCTGGAAAAAGAGGCGGAGCAACTGCGGGAGGAGATCACCACTGCTCGCGGCCAAAAGCGGGCACGCCTGATCAAGCGGCTGCGGGTAATCGACAACTTCATCGCCACCGGATCCCGTCCGGAGTGGATGGTGTTGCGGGTGCTGCCGGTGATCCCGCCGGATTTGCGTCCCATGGTGCAGTTGGATGGGGGCCGCTTTGCCACCAGCGACCTCAACGATCTCTACCGTCGTGTGATCAACCGCAACAACCGTCTGGCCCGGCTGCAGGAGATCATGGCGCCGGAGATCATTGTGCGCAACGAAAAGCGCATGCTCCAGGAGGCGGTGGACGCGCTGATCGACAACGGTCGGCGGGGGCGCGTAGTGGCGGGGGCCAACAACCGTCCCCTCAAGTCCCTCTCCGACATCATCGAGGGCAAACAGGGGCGCTTCCGGCAAAACCTGTTGGGCAAACGGGTGGACTACTCCGGGCGTTCGGTGATCGTGGTGGGGCCCAACCTGCGCATGCACCAGTGTGGCCTGCCCAAAGAGATGGCCATCGAGCTGTTCCAGCCCTTTGTCATCCACAAATTGATCAAGCGGGGCATTGTCAACAACATCAAGGCTGCCAAAAAGATGATCCAGAGCAATGACCCACAGATTTGGGATGTGCTGGAAGAGGTGATCGACGGCCACCCCGTCTTGCTCAACCGTGCCCCCACCCTGCACCGCCTGGGGATCCAAGCTTTTGAGCCAATCCTGGTGGAGGGAAGGGCGATTCAACTTCACCCCTTGGTCTGCCCTGCTTTCAACGCCGACTTCGACGGCGACCAGATGGCTGTGCATGTGCCCCTTTCTCTGGAAGCTCAGGCGGAAGCGCGCCTGCTGATGCTGGCCACCAACAACATCCTCTCCCCGGCCACCGGCGCTCCCATCATCACCCCCAGCCAAGATATGGTGTTGGGGTGCTACTACCTGACGGCGGACAACCCCCACGCGCCAGATATTGGCGATCGTTTCTTTGCCAGCTTGGAAGATGCTCTCATCGCCTACGACCGCGGCGCCATTGGCCTGCACAGCAAGGTCTGGGTGCGCTACCACGGCCCGATGGAGTTGGGCAAGGGCGAAAAAGAGTCCGAGCCGCAAATCATCGAAGAACCGGGCGGCATTCGCCTCAAGATCACCAACTACCGCCGTATCCGCGAGGATCAAGACGGCAACGTGATCAGCCAGTACATTCGCACCACGCCGGGCCGGATCATTTTTAACAAGACCGTGCAGGATATTTTGTCTGCGTAGTTACCCTCTGCCGTAGGACGGCTCTTCTCTCCCCTTCTCTCTAGCGAGGCATCATGAGCGAAAAAGGACGATTTTCCGCTGGCCTGTCGCGGCAGGCTGCCGACGGCAACAAAGCCGACGCCCCTTTGCCCCCTGTGCCCTTTCGCAACTATCAAATTGGCAAAAAAGAGCTGCGTAACCTGATTGCCTGGTCTTTTGCCCGCTACGGCACAGCCCGCACCGCTCAGATGGCGGATGCTCTGAAGACCCTGGGCTTCAAATACGCCACCCAGGCAGCCGTCTCCATCAGCGTCGAAGACCTGCGCGTTCCCCCCAGCAAGCGGCAGTTGTTGGCACAAGCGGAAGCCGAGATCGAGGCGGCCACCGAGCGCTACACCCGCGGGGAAATCACAGAGGTGGAGCGCTACCGAAAGGTGATCGACACCTGGAACCAAACCAACGACCAGATCAAGGAGGAGATGCTCAGCAACTTCCGCCAGAACGATCCCCTCAACTCCGTTTACATGATGGCCAACTCGGGGGCAAGGGGGAATGTCTCCCAGGTACGCCAGTTGGTGGGCATGCGCGGCCTGATGGCCAACCCCCAGGGGGAGATCATCGATTTGCCCATCAAAACCAATTTCCGCGAGGGCCTGACCGTTACCGAGTACATCATCTCTTCCTATGGGGCCCGCAAGGGCTTGGTGGATACGGCCCTGCGCACCGCCGACTCTGGCTACCTCACCCGCCGCTTGGTGGACGTGTCTCAGGATGTGATCGTGCGGGAATCTGACTGCGGCACTGAGCAGGGCATCCTTCTGGAATACCTGATGGACGGGGACAAGGTGGTGGTGTCTCTGGAGGAGCGCTTGGTGGGCCGAGTGCTGGCGCGCGACGTGGTGCACCCAGAAACCCAGGAGATCCTCGCCCGCCGCAACCAAGAGGTGGATCACGACCTGGCCAAGACGATTGTGGAGGCCGGCATCCGGCAGGTGATGGTGCGTTCTCCCCTCACCTGTGAAGCCAACCGCTCCGTGTGCCGGATGTGTTATGGCTGGAGCTTGGCCCACTCCCGCCTGGTGGATCTGGGGGAAGCGGTCGGGATCATCGCCGCCCAATCGATTGGGGAGCCGGGCACCCAGTTGACCATGCGCACCTTCCACACGGGAGGCGTGTTTACAGGGGAGGTGGCCCGCCAAATTCGCGCCCCCTTTGCGGGTGTGGTGCGGTTCCCGAAAAATCTGCGCACCCGCCCCTTCCGTACCCGCCACGGCGACGATGCTCTACAAGTGGAGGTAAACAACCAAATCATCTTGGAAGGCCCAGACGGTCAACGGGAGTCCTTCGACATGACTCAGGGATCCACCCTGCTGGTGCGGGACGGAGCCCAGGTGCAGCGGGATCAGTTGATTGCAGAGGTGTCCCTGGCCAAGGCCAGCCGTAAGAGCACCGAGAAAGCCCAGAAAGAGGTGGTGGCCGACCTGGCTGGAGAAATTCGCTTTGCCGATCTGCCCATCGAGGAGAAGACTGACCGCCAGGGTAACACCACCTACACTGCCCAGCGGCAGGGATTGATCTGGGTGATGTCTGGACAGGTGTACAACCTGCCTCCGGGGGCCGAGCCGGTGGTGAAAAACGGGGATCGGGTAGAAGCGGGGGATGTGATCGCCGAAACCTCGCTGGTGACGGAGCATGGCGGCATTGTGCGGCTACCGGAGCGCAGCGACACCAAAAGCGGGCGCGAGGTGGAGATCATCAACGCTTCCGTGGTGTTGCGGGAAGCACGGGTACGGGTGGAATCCCACCAGGGGCGGGAGCAGTTTTTGCTGGACACTTCTAGTGGGCAGACCTTCGTCCTCAAGGCCACTCCGGGCACCAAAGTAGGCAACGATGAGGTGGTGGCGGAGCTGATCGACAACCACTTCCGCAGTCAGACGGGAGGCTTGGTGAAGTTCGCCAGCATTGAGGTGGCACGGCGCGGCAAGGCCAAGCAAGGTTACGAAGTCATCCAGGGCGGCACCCTGCTGTGGATCCCGGAAGAGACCCACGAGGTGAACAAGGACATCTCCCTGCTGAACGTGGACGATGGCCAGTATGTGGAAGCAGGCACTGAGGTGGTGAAAGACATCTTTTGCCAGAATGCCGGTGTTGTCGAAGTCATCCAGAAGAACGACATTCTGCGGGAGATTGTCATCAAGCCGGGATCCCTGCATCTGGTGGACAACCCCGCCGACTTGGAAGTGAAAAGTGGCACCCTAATCCAGCCAGGGCAACCGGTGCTCAGCAGCATCGTTCCCGACCGACTGGTCTACCTGGAACACGTGGAAACTCCCGAAGGCCCAGGCTTGCTGCTGCGTCCGGTGCAGGAGTACGAGATCCCCGACCGGCCCTTGGTGCCCACTCAAGAGTCCACCAGCGAGTCCGGTCGCTCCATTCGTCTGCGGGCGGTGCAGCGGGTTCCCTTCAAAGATGGGGAGCGGGTGAAGTCGGTAGGCCCTGTAGAGCTCCTGCGCACCCAACTGGTGCTGGAAATCGATACCGACGCCCCACAACTGAAGGCCGATATCGAGCTGATCCAAGATGAGAAGGATCCAGATATTCGCCGCCTGCAACTGGTGATTCTGGAAACCCTGTTGCTGCGCCGCGACGTGGAAGCGGATCTGACGCAGGGGAGTACCCACACGCGGCTGTTGGTGAAGGAAGGAGACTCCATCGCCAGCGGAGATGTTATCGCCCGCACCGAAATCCAAGCCAAAAAGGCCGGGATCGTCCAAGGGATCCGCCAGGGAGCGGAAGTGGTGCGGCGGGTGCTGGTGATTACCGACGACGATCTGGTGCAGGTGCCCCTGACAGGTTCAGCCAGCGTGGCGGTAGGGGCGCTGGTGCGGGCCGGAGATGAGCTGGCGCCTGGGATCCCTTCTCCACAGTCGGGACAGGTGATGCAGATAACGGACGGCCAAGTCCTGTTGCGGATGGCGCGGCCCTACTTGGTTTCTGCGGGTGCCATCCTGCAGGTACGAGATGGCGATCTGGTGCAGCGGGGGGATTCCCTGGCCCTCCTGGTGTTTGAGCGGGCCAAGACAGGGGACATCATCCAGGGTCTGCCACGGATTGAGGAGCTGCTGGAGGCCCGCAAGCCCAAGGAAATGTGTGTTCTGGCCAAGCGGCCCGGCACCGTTCAACTGAGCTGGCGGGGAGAAGAGCCAGATCTCAAGGTCATCGAAGCCGATGGCACCGTTAGAGACTATCCTGGGCTGCCGGGGCAGAGCTTGATCGTGGTAGATGGACAGCCGGTGGGGGTGGGGGATCCCCTAACCGATGGCCCTGCCAACCCCCACGACCTCTTGGAGATCTACTACGAGTACCATCGCCAAACCTTGGGAGATGACCAAGCCGCACGGTTGGCTCTGCGGGAGGTGCAGCGCTTCTTTGTCAACGAAGTGCAGAACGTCTACCGCTCCCAGGGGGTGGAGATCTCCGACAAACACATTGAGATCGTGGTGCGCCAGATGACCTCCAAGGTGCGGGTGGATGATGGTGGCGACACCATCCTGTTGCCGGGGGAGCTGGTGGAGTTGCGGGAAATCCAGCAGATCAATGCCACCATGGCCATTACTGGAGGAGCGCCGGCCAAATACACGCCCGTCCTGCTGGGGATCACCAAGGCCAGCTTGAATACCGACAGCTTCATCTCAGCGGCCAGCTTCCAGGAAACCACCCGCGTGCTGACTGAGGCGGCCATTGAGGGCAAATCCGACTGGCTGCGTGGCTTGAAGGAAAACGTAATCATCGGGCGCTTGATCCCGGCAGGCACGGGCTTCACCACCTACGAGGAGATTGCCGCCGAGCCGGAGCCTGACGAAGAGGAGGAAGAGCCTGCGGTGTTGCCGGAGCTGCCTCCTCGTTTGATCTTGGAAGATGATCAATTGATCGACGATTCCACCCCTGCCTTCGACGAGCTAGAGGAGGATGACGACGAGGAGGAGTGAGGCGCTGGGTCTCCAGGATTGGGCCACTTTGCAAACTGAAATCGTCAGTTGCTGCCGCTGCCCCCGCTTGGTGGCCTGGCGAGAGTCAGTCGCCCTTCAGAGGGTGGCCCGTTTTCGCGACCAGCTCTACTGGGGCCGACCGGTGCCAGGGTTCGGGGATCCGCAGGCGCGGCTGTGGGTGATCGGGTTGGCGCCGGCAGCCCATGGGGGCAACCGCACTGGGCGCGTGTTTACCGGGGATCCCAGCGGGGACTGGCTGTTTCGCGCCCTGTACCGAGCCGGGTTTGCCAATCAGCCCACCTCTACCCACCGAGAGGATGGCCTGCAATTGCAGGATTGCTACATCTCGGCCGTGGTGCGCTGTGTGCCCCCGGAGAACCGCCCCACCGCCATAGAAGCCAAGACCTGCCTGGGCTACCTGAAGCAAGAGCTGGAGCTGCTAACCCAGGTGCGAGTGATCCTGACGTTGGGGCATTTTGCCTTCCAACACGCTCTGACGCTCTTGCCACCTCTCAGGCCCCGTCCCCGCTTTGGCCACAACTGCGTTATTCCCCTGGCAGAGGGTCGCTATTTGCTGGCGTCTTACCATCCCAGCCGGCGCAACACGGCCACACGGCTGCTGACGGAGCCGATGTTGGATGCCGTTTTCGCGCAAGCCCAGCAGTTGCTGTCTGGTAAGCCAGCCCGACCGGCTGAGGATTAGGCAGGTTGCCAAGATTCGAGGCGATAGGCACTGTCCCAAAACAGCCATTCCAACCGGGAGGCAGTGACAAAAGCTGCCCTCATCTTTTCCCGCAGCGGTTCTGTAGCCTGCTGAGCGACGGAGTCGGTGATGTCCAAAGCCTGCTGCACCACTTGGGCAAATTCTTCCCCGGCGTAGGTGTCGATCCACTGTTGGTAGGGATTGTCAGGCTGCGCGGTGCGATAGATGGTGGATCCCACCTCTCGGTAGATCCAAAAGCAGGGCAGCACAGCGGCAATGGCCACCTCATAGGGATCCACAGCCGCCGCAGCCAACAAAAAACGGGTATAGGCGAAGCAGGCAGGGGCATAGGCTGTTTCGGGTTGAATGTCGTAGAGGCGAAAATAGCTTTCGTGCAGGCTGCGTTCGGCCACAATGGCTCCCAGGGCAAAGTTCAAGAAACTCACCACCTGCTCAGCCCCTTCGGAACGAGCTCCAATCAAGGCCAGGGCGCGGGCAAAGTCGGTGAGATAAAGAGCATCCTGCTGCAAGTAAAACTGGAACCGCTGCCGCGATAGGCTGCCCGCTGCCAACTCTCGGTTGAAGGGGTGATCGAGGATTTGCTTGTAGATGGGCTGAATGGCTTGCCAAAGGTGGGCAGTAAAGGACTGGGGCATGGCGACCGTCTCTTGGTGTTTGGTCTTCAGGTTTCGTCCAGGTTCAGTCGATTGGTGATTGACCTGACCAGGGCCAGCACCTCTGCTGGGGCTGAGGCTTTCTTCATTTTGAATCTCAATTAGGCTTCGGGCATGAGGGGGCGGAACCCATGCTTGCGGGAAAGCTGCCCGATCAGATCCAATTTCTCAAGGGTGATCAAATTACGGCCCCAACTGAAATTGGTGTACAGCCCCTCAAACTCCAGCAGCATGGACTCGGCAAAGCAGGCGAAAAGCTGACGGGCCGGGTTGGCCACATTCAAAAACTGCATGATGTTCCATTCAATATCCAAAGAGTGCTCCACCATCCCCCCGTCAATGACGTAGAGTCCCTTTCGCTGCAAGCTGGAGGCGATGTTCTTCGGGTAGCCACCGTCGATGATGACACAGGGATCCGGCAAAACTTGGGGATCGAGGGCCATGCCTTGGCTCATGCTGGCCACCCAAACGATAAAGTCAGCGCGGGGCAGGGCCTCTTCCAGCGAAGAGATCTCCCCCTGCTTGAGCTTGGCCTGCAATTCCTCCAGACGCCGTCGCTCTCGGGCGATGAGCAACAATTTGCCCAAGTGAGTGCGGGCCACCAACCATTGACAAATGGCGCTGCCGATATCTCCGGTCGCCCCCACCACCGCAACCGTAGCGGCTGCCAAGTCCATGGCGTAGCGCTGGGCCGCCAACTGCAGTTGCTGACAGATGATGTAGGCCGTGTGGGTATTGCCGGTGGTAAAGCGTTGGATCTCCAAGTCAATGTTGCGGACTCGCCGGAGACTGTCGAGGCGAAAAGTCTCAAAAATGATGCTGCTAAATCCCCCCAAAGCAGTAATGTTCAAGCCGCGCCGCTGGGCTAGGGCCATGGCATTCAACACTTTCCGACAGGCGGCCTTTACCCGTCCCCCCGCCAACATCTCCGGCAAGAAACAGGATTCGACGTACTGCCCATAAATCTTTTGGCCGGTGATGCTGGTTACCGTGATCTCGTCCACCACCTGAGGGGGAGCCATGCACCAGAACTCCAGGTCGCTCTCCGCATATTCGGAATAACCCAGCTTGTCTGCCACCCGCTTCGCATGGGCCAGGCTGGTCAAGTGCCCAATCAGGCCGAACATAAAGGTTTACCCGCTTGGATAACTGATGGATCCCATCAAAACATGTCCATACCCGCCTGTAGCCAGCCTAGAACTGCAGTCCGCCGGCAGAGGATGAATGCTGAGGTGGGTCATGCTGCCCGCAAACCCTGGGCAGAGAGGCGCATCACCTCGCGGGTGCTGAAGCCGATGTTGGCCAGCGCCTCGCCATAGGCAATCATAAAATCCTCGACAATGGCCTCGCGATCCATGTAGATGGCTTCCACATCCTTGTCCACCTGCTGCAGCATCTGCCAGACCAAGGGCAGGTTCTGGGCGTTGGCCGCTTCGATCTGCGCTTTGACCTCGCCAAAATGCTCCCCTAGCCAGCGCTCTCCAAAATTGAGGTGCAGATATTCATCCTTGACCACCCCCTCGGTGATCTTGCGGGCAAACTCATCGGCGACGGGGATGTAAATGTTGTAGGCGGCAATGGCAAAGCATTCGATGATCAGCGACTGAATGACCAAGCAGGTAACTAGGTCTCCGGCTGCTGCCGCTTTTTGGAAATTGTTGCGCAAAGGGGCGAAGAAAGTGCGGGCAAACTCCCTATCCGGCTCTACCTGCAGGTTTTTGCCGCAGGATTGAAAGCCTTTCATGTGCCGCAATTCCATTTTGGCCAGCTTGCGCAGCTCCTCTGCCCCTTCCGGCAACATCTCGGCCAGCTTGAGGTAGTTGTCGTGGGCTTCTTGTTCCCCTTCGATCACAATGCCGTTGATGCGAGAGTAGGCCTGCCGGTAAACCGCGCTGCCATAGTCCAAGGTGGTGCCACCCTCATCGGCTAAAGGCTGGGGGGTATTGGGCAGGACGTTCACTGGGGCCATACTCATGCATCTCCTCTCGGTGTTGTTTGGGTGTTGTTGATTGTCTATGCTGACTCGACAATCGCCTCGATTGCAGTTGAATCGCTCTCTTAATCAGAATAGCTGTAGCTGCCGCAGAATTGGCGGGATTCCTTTTGCGGAATGATAGGGGTCTGCTAGGGTGAGGGTTCGAGTGCCGTTGTGGAGCCTGCTGTATGTCTGCTCTTGGGGATGGCCTGAACCAACTGCGCCAGTTGCTGGTGGAGCTGGAGGAACGATCCCTCGATCAGCCGATTGGCAGTGCCGAGGAGGTGTTGCAGGCCATTGAGCTAGCCACGGCTTTTGAGCTGTTTGAGGCGGAGAGCAGCGGTTTGCTGCTGCAGATTGTGGCCAATCTCTGGGATCGGGTACGGCAGCAGGATTTGTCTCCAGGGGAGATTCAGACGGTATCGGAGAAGTTGCGGGCGGTGGGCTATACCGATGCCGAAATTCAGGAGATCCTGGACTTGGAGCCGGAGGGCTAGCCCCATTTTCCCCTCTAGGCTTGAACCATGCCCAGCTCTGCTGGAGTGATATCCGCTTCCATCTGAGTGGTGGCGTCGTAGCAGGCCCCTCGCAGGTTGGCCAGCTTGAGTTTGCACCGGGCCAGAAGGGATCCTCTCAAGTTGGCCCCGGTGAGATTGGCCCCCGCCAAGTCCGCTTGGCTGAGATCGGCTTCGCTCAAATCCGCTTCGGCCAGGTTGGCCCCACGCAAGTTGGCTCCTTGCAATCGGGATCCCTGCAGTTTAGCTTTTTCTAGGTTGGCCAGCCGCAGGTTGGATCCCTGAAGATCCGCTTGGCTGAGGTCGGCACCGCTCAGGTAGGCCCGCTCCAGGTTGGCAGAAGCCAGCTTTGCCTGCTGGAGAATGGATCCCCCCAAGTCGATCCCGGCCAAGTCGGCCCCGGCCAGGTCAGCCCCGGCCAGTTGGCTGTTGCTGAAGTCCCGCTCACCGCTGCCGTAGCGTTGCAACAGTTCCGCTCCAGTTTCCACCATCGCCGTTTTCCACGCCGGACGAATCGGATCCTACCCAGGAATGGAAGGGCCGCCAAGAGCACGCTAGCATAGGCGCAAACCGTTTTCCGGGATCCCCCCTTATGAGCTTGCCCCGTGTGCCCCGAACTCGACCGCGCCCCAAGCTGCGCTCGATCCCTCGCCGCCAAACCGAATCCGCCCTCTATGCCGAAATGCAGCAGCTCACCGTGGAAAAGCAGCGGCTCAACCAGGAGCTGGAGTTTATTCGAGAGCGGCAGGGGCAAATCCACGCGCGACTCCAGGAAATCGAGCAGGCCATGCAGCACCTTCAGCAGGAGGCAAAAGCCTTTCGGGATCCCGCTCCTGCCTCTGAACCCGCCCAGCTCAGATCTCGCCCTTCCCGCTTCCCACCCATGACCTTTGAGTACTGAGGGATCCCCTTGGTTAAGTCCCATCACTCTGGAAGATCGGAAAATCCAAAGCCAACCCAAGCAACAAGTTGGGGGATTTTGTAGCCAAATTAACTATTTGCTGCTCGTCTCAAGCCGACCCTAGAATCCAGGCCAGCGAACAGCCATTCTCAAGCTGGCTGCACAGTTACTTGAACTTCCAGGCTTATGACTTCTTCTCCACAGATCTCGCGTCGCCGCCGGTTTTTGTCCTGGGTGCTGGGGTTGTTGCCCACCCTTTTGCTGGGAAGCTCCTCTCCCGCTCTGGCCCGACCCCCCATTCAGATGGGCTACAGCAATTGGGCAGGTTGGTGGCCGTGGGCCATTGGAGAAGAAGAGGGCATTTTCAAGAAAAATGGGGCCAACGTGCAGTTGCGCTGGTTCGATGGCTACATTGAGTCGATGGAAGCCTTTGCCGCCGGACAACTGGATGCCAATACCCAAACCCTGAACGATACGCTCTCCTTCGCGCCGAAATCTGTGAATGGTCAGGTGGTGGTGCTGGTCAACGACAACTCGGCAGGCAACGACAAGATCATCGTCCGGGAAGGGATCAACACCATTGCCGACCTAGTGGGTAAGCGGGTGGCTGTGGAAGAAGGCGTGGTGGGTGACTTTCTGCTGACGCTGGGGCTGGAGCGGGAGGGATTTTCCCGCGACGATGTGATCATTGTGCCCTTGGAAACCGGAGCCGCCGCCGCTGCTTTTGCTGCCGGTCAGGTGGATGCGGTGGGAGCCTTTCCGCCCTTTTGGTTGACAGCCCTGGAGCGCCCTGGAAGCAAGGAGCTGTTCTCTTCGGCGGAGTTCCCAGGGGCCATTCCCGATTTGTTGGTGGTCAGCCAAAAATTGATTGACGAGCAGCCGGATCAGGTGCAGGCTTTGGTGAATAGCTGGTTCGATATTCTGAAGTTCATGGAGGAGAACCCGCAGCGAGCCGACGAAATCATGGCCAGACGTGCCGGTGTCACCCCAGAGGAGCTGCAACTGTTCAAAGATGGCATTCGTTTCTTCACCATAGAAGACAACCTAAAAGCCTTCAGCCCCGGCGAGGGAATGCAGCACATGCCCTATGCGGCCAGACAAATGGTGGACTTCATGGTGAGAGTGGGCTTCATCTCGGAGGGGCCCAAGGATCTGGAGGCATTGTTCGATGACCGCTTCGTTCGCGCCTATGCCGAGTCGGTGGGTGTTAGACGGTGAGAGATATCCGGGATCCCTTCATGGGCCACCAGTGAGGTAAGGTACGATGCTGACTGCTCCGGCTGAATCGCCTCCACCCACCCGCCCCAGTCTGCCCCCGACGGTGTTTTGGCGCATTGCCGAAGAGATCCCGCGCCCCTTGGCCTTGCTGCTGACGGCGCTATCGGTGCTGGTGCCTTTCGGCTTGTGGTGGGGCCTATCGGTCTCGGGGTGGGTACCGCCGCGTTTTTTGCCTTCTCCCCCTTCGGTATGGGCGGCCCTGCTGCGCCTGTGGCGAGACGGCCTGCTGTGGAAGGATACCTTGGCCAGCTTCAGTCGGGTTAGCAGCGGTTTTCTGTTGGCAGCAGTGGTGGCGACCCCCATCGGCATTGCCATGGGCACCTTCGCCAGCATCCGCGCCTTGATCGAGCCGATTAGCGGCATCTTTCGCTACATGCCCGCTCCTGCCTTCACCCCGCTGTTGATTATTTACTTGGGTTTGGATGAGGCCCCCAAGATCGGGTTAATTTTCATCGGCACCGTTTTCTTCAACATGCTGATGATCATGGATGCGGTGAAGTTCATTCCCAAAGAGCTGATCGAGGCCACCTACACCTTGGGGGGGCGGCGCTGGCAGGTGTTGCTGCAGGTGATCACTCCATACATCACCCCGAACATTCTCGACACCTTCCGCGTCAACATGGCTGCCTCTTGGAACTTGGTGGTGGTGGCAGAATTGGTGGCCGCCAATGAGGGTTTGGGTAGGCGGATCCAGCTAGCCCAGCGCTTCTTTAGAACCGACGAGATTTTTGCGTGCTTGATTGTGTTGGGGCTGATCGGCTTTCTGCTGGATTGGCTGCTGCGACGCTTGGTACGTTTGACCTGTCGTTGGGCCTTTTTATGAGGTGGTGTCGTGCATTTGGAAGTGGTCGGCCTGAGCAAATCCTTCCCCACCCGTCGTGGACCTATCTTGGCTCTGGATGGGGTGAATTTGCATGTGGAGTCGGGGGAGTTTGTCTGTGTGGTGGGGGCTTCCGGCTCTGGTAAAACCACTCTACTGCGCCTGATTGCCGGGTTGGAGCAGCCTAGCCGAGGATCCATCAGCGTCGATGGGGAGCCGGTGATTGGGCCGGGAGCGGATCGGGGAGTCGTGTTCCAGTCCTACACCCTCTACCCCTGGATGACCGTGGCGGAGAACGTCGGCTTTGGCCTGAAATTGCAGGGGGTAAAACGGCAGGAAAGGGAAGCCCGTGTGGATTATTTTCTGGAGATCGTCGGCCTGGAGCGTTTTGCCAAGGCTCTGCCCAAGCAGCTTTCGGGCGGTATGCAGCAGCGGGTGGCGATTGCGCGAGCTCTGGCGGCCCAACCGAAGATTTTGCTGATGGATGAGCCTTTTGGCGCTTTGGATGTGCAAACCAAGGAGACCATGCAGGAGTTTTTGCTGGATCTCTGGCAGCGCACGCGCACTTCAATCCTGATGATCACCCACGATGTGGAAGAAGCCGTCTTTTTGGCCCAGCGCATCTATGTACTCACGTCCCATCCTGGGCGGGTGAAACGGGAGATCCGAGTTGATTTCCCCAGCCGGCGCGACTACAGCCTCAAGCGCACTTCTTCTTTTCAGGAGGTGAAGGACGAGATCTTGGCTCTCCTGCGAGAACAGAAAGGGATCCCGTTGAGCGACGCTGCGCCCGCGGGCTGATCAGGCAAACACCACCGTTTTGTTGTGGTACACCAGCACCCGATTCTCCAGGTGATACCGCACTGCCCGTGCCAGGACTAGGCGTTCCATGTCGCGGCCTTTGCGGACGAGGTCGGCAACGGTATCGCGGTGACTGACCCGCACCACGTCTTGCTCGATGATCGGCCCTTCGTCCAGATCTTCGGTGGCATAGTGGGCAGTCGCGCCGATGATCTTCACCCCCCGTTGATGGGCGCGGTGGTAGGGGTTGGCTCCGGCAAAGGCGGGCAGGGTGGAATGGTGAATGTTGATGACCGGCGGGGCTTGGCGGAGCAGCGACCCACTCAAGACCTGCATGTACTTGGCCAACACCACCAGGTCAATTCGATATTCCTGCAGGAGAGCGAGCTGACGGGCTTCGGCTGCGGCTTTGCCCTCTGGAGAAACGGGGATGTGGTAGTAATCGATACCGAAGGAGCGGGCCACCGATTCCAGGTCGGGGTGGTTGCTGATGATCAAGGGGATCTCGGCGGGCAGTTCTCCCGCCCTTTGCCGCCAGATCAGATCCAAAAGGCAGTGGCTTTGCTTGCTGGCCCACACTGCAAGGCGACGGCGCGTGTCGGAAAAATGCAGTTCCCAGTTGGCTTGGATCCCACGGGCAATGCCTGAAAAGGCGGGGACAATTTCCGCTCGCTCCAGTTGGAAGCCCTGCAAGTCCCACTCGATGCGGCTCAAGAACAGTCCTGCTTCGGGATCCGTATGGTGATCGGCGTGAATGATGTTGCCGCCGTAGCTGTAGATGAAGCTGGAGAGCTTGGCTACCAACCCTTTTTGATCGGGGCAAGATACCAACAGGGTGGCACTGGGCATAGGTGGACAAAAAGCCTCAACCTTCTTACCGTAGGGCTGGGTTTTACTGCGGAGCAAGCCGTTTTCAATCTACCCGGTTGATCGCTTCCAACAGCCAGGGATCCACCGGCTGGCCATCCCAACGCTTTAGGTCGATGCGAATCCACATCGCCGCAGAAGAGCCGGCAGGGGGCAGTTCCTGGTGAAACGAGATCTCATAGTCGGACGGGTTCTGACCATGTTGCCGCAGCCAGGTCTCCACCTTGGCAGGAGCGAAGTAGGACTGCCCTTGCTCGAACAAGCGCGTAATTTCCATGCCGAAGCAAAGGGGGTTAAAGCGGGGCATAGACTAAGCAGCGTCTGCGGTTTGAGCGTCGTCGGCTACGGATGGGACGGGATCCGTCTCTGGGGGGGGCGTATCGGCAACTGACTCGGTGACTGCTGTTCGGGAAACCTTGGGAGGGGCGGCAGCCGTTGTCCCGCGGGTGGCTTTTTCCAGCTCTTGGGCCTCTTTGTTCAGTTGCGCCTCGAACTCTTTGGAAGCGTCCTGCAGGCTGCGCAGGGTTTTGGCCAGCGTGCGACCGATCTCCGGCAGTTTGCGGGGCCCGAAAACCAGAAGAGCCACCGCAAAGATAACCAACATTTCCGGCAGTCCAACACCCAAAAAATTCATGAGCTTTGCAGAGTACGGTTTGCTCGGGATCCCTTCCCTAGACTGACATTTTCTCGCCGCGGACTGCAAGTAACTGCCGGCTCTCCTCATCTATCCGATGGCTCTGGTGTTTTGCTCTCAGCTCATCCAGGCCAACCTCTCCCTGGCCGGCCAAGTCAAAATGGTAGAATTGCATCGTTAATCAATCAATGTCCTTCATTGGCCTAGGCTTGCCCATGCTCCAAACCCTACAAAAGCTCCTTGGGGATCCCAACGATCGGAAGATCCGGCAGTACCGTCCTGTCGTCAAGCTGATCAACTCACTGGAGATCGAGATCGCCTCTCTTTCGGATGCGGAGCTCAAGGCCAAGACCACGGAGTTTCGCCAGCGCTTAGACAGAGGAGAATCTCTGGACGATCTCTTGCCGGAGGCATTTGCCGTGGTGCGGGAGGCTGCCAAGCGGGTCTTGAACTTGCGCCATTACGACGTACAGCTCATCGGCGGCATGGTGCTGCACGAAGGCCAGATTGCCGAAATGAAAACCGGTGAAGGGAAAACCCTGGTCGCCACCCTGCCTGCCTACTTGAACGGCCTGACTGGGAAGGGGGTTCACATCGTTACCGTCAACGGCTACTTGGCGCGGCGCGACTCGGAGTGGATGGGGCAGGTGCACCGTTTCTTGGGCCTGACGGTTGGTCTGGTGCAAGAGGGCATGTCGCCCGAAGAAAAGCGCCGCAGCTATAACTGCGACATCACCTATTGCACCAACAGCGAGCTGGGCTTCGACTACCTGCGGGACAACATGGCCACCGACATCAAAGAGGTGATGCAACGGCCCTTTAACTACTGCATCATCGACGAGGTGGACTCGATCCTGATTGATGAAGCCCGTACTCCCCTGATCATCTCCGGCCAAGTGGCTCGTCCTTCCGAAAAATATCTGCGGGCAGCCCAGGTGGCGCGGGAGCTGATCCGGGATGAACACTATGAGGTGGATGAAAAAGCCCGCAACGTCATCCTTACCGACGAGGGGTTTGAAGCCGCCGAGCGGTTGCTGGGAGTCTCTGACCTGTTTGATCCCAAGGATCCCTGGGCGCACTTTGTCTTCAACGCCGTGAAGGCCAAAGAGCTCTTCATCAAGGATGTCCACTACATCGTCCGCAACCAAGAGGTGGTGATCGTCGACGAGTTCACCGGGCGGGTGCTCCCCGGTCGTCGCTGGTCCGATGGGCTGCACCAGGCAGTGGAGGCCAAGGAGGGGGTGCCGATTCAAAGCGAGAGCCAAACCCTGGCCACCATCACCTACCAAAACCTTTTTCTGCTTTATCCCAAGCTCTCTGGCATGACGGGCACGGCCCGCACCGAGGAGGCCGAGTTCGGCAAAACCTACAACCTAGAAGTCACGGTGATCCCCACCAACCGACCCATCCGCCGCAAAGATGCCCCCGACTTGGTGTACAAGACCGAAAGGGGCAAGTGGCAGGCGGTTGCCGAGGAAATTGCCCAGATGCATGAGCGGGGGCGACCGGTACTGGTGGGGACAACCAGCGTGGAGAAATCCGAGCGCCTCTCGGCCATGCTCAAGGAAATGGGGATCCCTCACAACCTCCTCAACGCCAAGCCGGAAAACGTGGAGCGGGAGGCGGAGATCATTGCCCAGGCGGGGCGAAAAGGTGCCGTAACCATTGCTACCAACATGGCCGGGCGAGGCACGGACATCATCCTGGGAGGCAATGCGGAGTACATGGCTCGCCTCAAGCTGCGGGAACGGTTGATGCCCAAGCTGGCCCAATTGGACACCGACAACCCCTTGGGATCCGTTCAGATGCTAGGACGGGGAGGCGGCCAAGGATTTGGTGGGACAACACCCAAGCCGAAAAAATCCTGGACGGTGGTCTCCCCCAATTTTTACCCCTGTGAGCTGTCGGCCCGCACCAGCCAAGCCTTGGACGAAGTGGTGGCGGCAGCGGTGACCAAGTACGGGTTGAACCGTCTGCCGGAGCTGGTGGTGGAAGATCTTATTGCGGTGGCGTCGGAGAAAGCGCCGGTGCAGGATCCGCTGATTTTGCAACTGCGGGAGGTTTACAACAGCATCAAAGCCGAGTACGAAAAAATTACCGAGGCCGAGCACGAAGAGGTGGTGAGGCTGGGGGGCCTGCACGTGATCGGTACGGAGCGCCATGAATCCCGCCGCATCGACAACCAGTTGCGGGGTCGTGCCGGGCGGCAAGGGGATCCCGGCTCTTCGCGGTTTTTCCTCAGCTTGGAAGACAACCTGCTCAAGATTTTCGGTGGCGACCGGGTAGCCAAGCTCATGGACATGTTCCGGGTGGAAGAGGACATGCCCATTGAGCACCCGTTGCTCAGCAGCAGCCTGGAGAACGCGCAGAGAAAAGTGGAAGTGTACTACTTCGACATGCGCAAGCAGGTGTTCGAGTATGACGAGGTGATGAACAACCAGCGGCGGGCCATCTACTCGGAGCGGCGGCGCATCTTGGAGGGGGAGAACCTCAAGACCAAGATCCTCGACTACGTGCGCAAAACCGTCGGCGAGATTGTGCGGGCTCATGTCAACCCGGAGCTGCCCCCGGAAGAGTGGGAAATCGACAAGCTGACTGCCAAGATGCAGGAGTTTGTGCCGCTCTTGAAGCAGAACCTCAAGGTTGAGGATCTGCGGGATCTCTCCTACGAGCAGATCTTGGACTACCTGATCAAGCAGGCAGAGCTGGCCTATGAGGCCAAAGAGGCTTTTCTGGATACCTTTGAGCCCGGTTTGATGCGGAAGGCGGAGCGCTTTTTCCTGTTGCAACAGGTGGACACCCTCTGGCGGGAGCACCTGCAGCAGATGGAGGCGCTGCGGGAAGCTGTGGGCCTGCGAGGCTACGGCCAGAAGGATCCCCTGATCGAGTACAAGAACGAGGGCTACGAGCTGTTCCTGGAGATGATGGACAACATCCGCCGCAACACGGTGTACAACCTATTCATCTTTACGCCCCAGATTGTGCAAGTGCCCCAGGCGGCGCGAACGGTTCCGGCGCAAGCTGTTCCCGGCTCTGCTTCAGGGGTGGTGGAAGCCGATTTCACGGAAGAATAAGCTCCGGCACGAAGTCAAGGCGGGAGGAGGATCTGTCGCAATGCCTCTTTCAGGTGTGGGTACTGGAAGGTAAAGCCCATCTGCAAAGCCGCTTGCGGGATCACCTTTTGCCCCGTCAGCACCACTTGAGCTGCCTCGCCCAACAGCAGTTCTAGGGCCAGCTCCGGCACGGGCAGCCAAGAGGGGCGACCCAGAACCTGACCTAGCGTCCGGCAAAACTCTTCCATCTGCACCGGGTTGGGAGCGGTGGCGTTGAACACTCCGGATCCCTGCCCCAGCAGGAAGCAGACCAAGCTCACCCAATCCTCGCGGTGGATCCAAGACAGCCATTGTTTGCCGGAGCCGATCGTTCCGCCGATAAAAAATTGGAAGGGAGCCAACATCTGCCCCAGCGCTCCTCCATCCGGCCCCAACACAATCCCCGTGCGCACGATGGCCAAACGGATCCCCAATTCCTCAACCGGCCGGGCGGCAGCTTCCCAAGCTTGACAGACTTCTGCCAGAAAATCTTGGGCCGGGGGATCCGTCTCCGTCAGGGGATCCCCTTCTGGATGGGATCCGTAGTAACCCACCGCCGAGCTGCTGATCATCACCTGGGGCTTTTGGTTGAGGGAGGCGAGGGCTTGGACAAGGGCCTGGGTGGTTTCCACACGGCTACGACGGATTTCTTTTTTCTTGGTCTCTGTCCAGCGAGAAGAAGCCAAAGGCTCTCCGGCCAAGTTGACAATCCCCTCGTACCCTTCCAGGGCGGCTGCCCAGGCTTGCGGTTGGTAGGGATCGTAGGGCAGCAGCTTGAGGTTGGGGGATTCCCCCAAAATGCGGCGGGCCTGCTCCAGGCGGCGGGTCAAGACCAAAACCTGATCCCCTTGCTCCAGCAGACGGGCCACCAAGCGACGCCCGATAAAACCACTTCCACCCGTGATGACAATGCGCATGATGTGGATCCGACTTGCATCTGCACAAGCCCTGTGCCGCCCTTGTCCTTTGAACGGTGCAGAGCCTTTCCGCTATTCGAACCTCTAGCCTAGCGCGTTTCCTGCCCCGCGTTGGCCATTGCCTGGGATCCCGCCATCCGTTTGCTGAGCTTGGCGAAGTGGCAGAGCCCAAGAAAGCCCAAGAATAAAAATGTTTTGCGGCAAAGCGTAAACTACCCGACTCCGACCGCTAAGCGGTACGGAGCGGGCTTTCAGCAGCCCTGAGCCTGCTTTGCTCTACCAGAGAACAAAACAGGCCCGAACCTCTAGGCTGGTTTACGACAGCCCCCAAAAGCGCAATCACATTCGCACCATTAAAGTCCGCATCCCCTTCCCATCCACAGTGTCCACACTTGAACGACTTACCACTGCGGTAGGATTGCGCAGGGTCGGGATGGATGTGCAGGCACTTGTGGCAGGTCTGGCTGGTGTAGGCGGGCGGCACCAGCACCACAGTCACCCCCGCAACTCTCGCCTTGTATCCCAGAAACTGCCTCAGTTGGTAGAACGCCCAACTGTTGGCCCGCCTACGCTCTGTCTTGCTGCGTGGCTGTTGATTGACCCTTTCCCGGATCCCCGTCAGGTCTTCCAGGGCAATAGCGCTGTTTGTGGTCTTTGCCCTAGAGACAATAGCTTTGGAGATGCGATGATTGACCCACGCCTGAAAGCGTCTCTCCTTGCCAGACAGCCGTTGCAACAGTTCTCTGCATCTGCGCCGCGAACTGCGTGTGCCCTTACTGGCTTTGCGTTGGAGTGCCGCCCTCAATCGGGAGTAGTGGTCTCGAACTCGGCTCAACTGCTGTCCATTCCAGTTGTCCCCTTCTGACGTATGGGCAATATCTGTCCTTCCAAAGTCCACCCCGATCACCTTGTCGGTATCTTGTTGCTTGGGTGGTTTTTTCTCTACGCAAATCTGGATGTAGTAGGAGCCATCCTTCCGCTGGACTAGGGTGGCCGATTTGGGGTTAGAGCCAGCCAGCATTCCCCTCTGGTAGTTGCCAATGGCTAGCTCAAAGCGTTCTCTCCCTTCAACCGTGGTCAGCGACACCGTCCAGTCTTTCTCGCGAAATGAGAAGATACGTGCATCGTAGGTAACGAACCTACGCTTGAACTCTTTAACTGGACGGTTGCGCTGTCTCGCCACTTTGCGAGCGCCTGCCACCCGTCTGCACACCTGTTGAGCCAAGTTACTGGACAAGCCGAACCGAGCTCGAATCTCGTAGTAGCAAAGGGATTGCAGTTTGACCGCGTTGACGATCTTCTCCGGCGTGTTCTGGTTGACCCAGTTCAAGGCTTGGCCAAAAGCCTCCAAAGTCGCGTCCAATTTGGCGGCTTGCGACGGGGACACCTTGAGCTTACAGGAGACGGTCAGGACTTGGCTCATAAGTTCATTGTACTTCATCAAAGCGCATTCCTCCCGACACTGACCCTACGGGTACAGTGCGGGGCTCCTGCGCTAGTAAGCTGACACACCTGGAAAAATCGGCTTCAATAGGCCCTAGCTGCGCTTCTTGGCAGCAGAGGTGGTTCATCGTCCCCCTATTTTCTTCCCTTCACCCGTGACACCCAAGTCTTCTTCCCGTACCCCGGCTCGCCACGTGTCTATGCGTGCAGAGCAGGTTGCTGGGCCGCGGCTGGACATCTCTGTTGCTCCACGAGTGCATCGCTCCCAAGGGCAGGGATCCCTGGTTCGGGCAGGGTTTCCCTCCTCTCTCCCAATTTCCGGTCGGCGGACGATCCCTGTCCAGCGCTCCCGCCGGCGCGGACGGCAAGAACCTGGCCACGAGCCTCAAGTCTGGGAGATGGCCTGTCACATCGGGGTGAATGTCTTGTTTACGGCGGCTGCCCTCAGTGGTTTGTATCGCCTCTTGCCGGTGCAGTTGGCTCAGCACCACCGGCTCCAGGTTCTGGAGCGGCATATCGAGGTCTTGTCCACTCGGATTTCTCGGCTGCAGGAGGGGGTGGATCGAGGTATGGATCCCTTGCAGCAGGAGGCCCTGATCAAGGAACGGCTGAATCGGGTGCCACGCAATCAAATTCAGGTGCGTTTGGTGGATCCCAGTACCTGGGTGGCGGACGACGAGAAGAACACCCACCCTTCCTGGATCGGGCAGTCCACCCAGTCGCCTGCCAGGCCGTAGGCTGCCTCTGCCTAGGCTTGTTTGAGAAGCAGGGCCACCTCTTTGGCAAAGTAGGTGAGGATGATATCGGCGCCAGCCCGCTTCATGGCCAGCAGGGATTCCATCATCACTTTTTTGCCGTCGATCCAGCCCTTTTGTTCGGCGGCTTTGATCATGGCGTACTCGCCGCTGACGTTGTAAGCGGCCACGGGCAGATCCGTTGATTCCTTGACTCGGTAGATGATGTCCAGGTAGGCCAGGGCCGGCTTCACCATCACCATGTCCGCCCCCTCGGCTTCGTCCAGCTCCACCTCTTTGATGGCTTCCCGAGCATTGGCGGGATCCATTTGATAGCTTTTCTTGTCTCCCGATTTGGGCGCGGATCCCAGGGCATCGCGGAAGGGGCCGTAGAAGGCAGAGGCATATTTGGCAGAATAGGCCAGGATCGCCACATCGGTGTAGCCTTGGTCGTCCAGGGCCTCCCGAATGGCACCGACACGACCGTCCATCATGTCCGAGGGGGCCACAATATCCGTTCCCGCCTCTGCTTGGGAGAGGGCTTGCTTGACCAAAACTTCCACCGTCTCGTCGTTGAGGATCACCCCATCCCGCACAATGCCGTCGTGGCCGTCGCTGTTGTAAGGATCCAAGGCCACATCGGTTACCACCAAGATCTCGGGAATTTCCTGTTTAATCCGCCGCACCGACCGCTGGATCAAGCCTTCCGGGTTGAAGCACTCCCGCCCGGTGGGATCCTTTTTCTCTTCCGGCACCACCGGGAACAGGGCCACCGCCGGGATCCCCAGTTGAGCGGCTTCTTCCACCTCCTTTAGCAGCAGGTCTAGGGTGTAGCGGTAGCAGCCGGGCATCGACTCCACTTCCTGCCGCTGGTTCTCCCCCTCCATGACAAACAGGGGATAGATCAGATCCTGCACCCGCAGGTGGGTTTCCTGCACCATCTGGCGGAAGGCCTCTGTGCGCCGCAGCCGACGGGGACGGTAGATCAGGTCTTGGCTCATGGGAGCAGCAGGAAAGAGGGCGTTTCTATTTTGCCATGAGGTCGGTAGGGGCTGAGTTGGTCGTCCGGCGAGAGGCGACATCCGGGGCAGAGGGAAAATGCCGAGCCAGCCAGCGGCGAAGGGTCTCTTTTACCGCTTCCGCTTGGCAGTCGTGCAAAAGATCGTGGCGGGACTGGGGAAAATCGTGGATTTCTCCCTGGGGCAGCCGACGGGCAAAATCCACAGCTCCCGCAGGATTGACGACGATATCGGCGGAGGTGTAAAGCAGCAAAACCGGCAGGCAGAGCCGATGGGCTTGGTCGAGGCAGCGCTGCCCGCTGCGCGCCAGTTCGGCTGTGAATCTGGCCCGCGTTACACCACACATGTAGGGATCCGCCGCAAAGGCGGCTTGCTGCTCGGGTAGGGAAGTCACCCGCGCCGGCTCGTAGAGGCCAGTTAAGGCCAGCTGGGGAGCAACCCTGTCCAAAACTTGCAAAAGGGCGTGGGTCAAAGGGGTGAAATAGTGGTCGATGCGAAAAGCGGGAGAGATGAGGATCAGGCCCTGCACCTGGCCGGGATGGGCGAGGGCATATTCCGTAACCCAGTTGGCCCCCGCGCTATACCCACACCAGATCTGCGGGATCCCTTTCTGCGGCCAAATCTGCTGCGTGATCCTCTCCAGATCCGCTTGATATTGGCTGAAACGGTCGATCCAGCAGCGGATCCCGCCGGAGCGACCAAATCCCCGCATGTCAGGCGCCAAAACCTCCCACCCTTGAGCAGCCAACTCGCCGGCCAAAGGGCAAAACCCGCCGCCGTGATCCCCTTTGCCGTGCAAAAGCAACACCCGTCCGCAAGGGGATCCCTGGGGCCAGTGGTGCAGAAAAGCCGGGATCCCATCGGAAAGCGGCAACTCCTGAGGCCGATAGATCCCCGACGCAGTTTGCGGCTGAGTTTCCGACCGCCCATCCAGAGCCTCTAAGTCACCTAACCGATCAAAAGGCATGGGCAAATCCAACACACGTCCGGCAAGACCCGGCAAAGCCACAAATCCTATCTTCCTATGTCCCAGTCGCCCGCGAGCGCTGCCGCCGCTGAGGAGTTGCAATCTTTGTTTCCAGCCCAGCATATTTCTTAACAATCTCTGCTCTTGCCGGGGATCCCCGACATGCCGGGCTTTGCAGCCTTTTCTGAGGATGGGATGAAAGGATCTCTCGGGGGGAGACTGGGGCCATTTGCGGGAAAAAGGCCCTCTGAGAGGTATGATGTTGTGAAGAAGTTTTGCGGGGTCTCAGGTTTGACGGGATCCCCTCTCTGGGGTGGTTCACCCTTGTTTTACGATTGCCTTATCGCTTCATCAGTTCACTCAGTCGGAAACGGGTTGCTGAAACTATGCTGTTACTGAAAATCTCTGTTTACGCGGTTGTCATCTTTTTTGTGGGGCTTTTTGTGTTTGGTTTTTTGAGCAACGACCCCTCCCGCAACCCCAACCGTCGAGACCTGGAGTAGGGGATCCCGCCTTGGGCAGCTTGCGAACTCCAGTGATAACTGGCTCATCGCTTGAGGGAGCATGCCTCTGGCCCTATTTTTGTGGAACTCTGCCGGTCGCACCGGCGGCGCGGAACGCTAGCCCTGGGGAAATTGACGCCTGTGGAGATCCCTCCGGCGGTGCGGCGACGCAAGCTGCTGCTGGTTAGGGGTTGTGGAAGCAGGAAGAAAGCCGCAGCGGTGAGCAAGATTCAGTCCTTGTTCGGACTTCGGCCCGCTGGTGGGCATTCCCCTCTAGAGTGAGTGGCCTCACCCCAAAACCGGCAACTCTGCTTGCCTACTGGAAGGCGGTAATCAGCAATGTCTGGGATCCGGAGCGATTCTGTTGGTCAAACGCGGTAATCCGGAACTGCCAAACGCCGATGGGATCCCCGAGGGCAACGCGGAAATCGGTACTGAAGCTACAAAAGGTGGCCCCAGGGTCACAGCCGGCCTGCTGTGGGCTGAAGAATTCCCTTTGCACGCGCACGCCACTGGGGTTGAAAGTTTCCAGCTCGAGGAACTGCGTTGGACGAGCACCACCCGGCACACTCACCTGCACCGTGAAGGCCGGCGTGGAGGTGCCCACCCGCACCGAGGTGGGCGCATTGATAAACGAAACCGTTGGGCCTTGGGGTGGGGGCAGGATCGAGCCCCCTGAGCTGCCGCCATCTCCACAGGCAGCCAGGCCAGTGGCCAAAAGGCCAGTGGCCAAAAGGGTGAGAGCAGTCCGTTGCATCCCGCAGTTCCTCACGCAAACCCATCCATCCTGGCAAGACTTGACCAGAATCTGTACCACCGCTTGAGCGGCACAGCTCTAAGTTACTTTTCTAAGTTACTTTCTGCCTCTGCAGCTTGAGAAAAGATGCGCCCCGACCCAAATCTGCATGGGCCTTTGCGCACAGTTGGTTCCTCCGCTTCAGAGCAGCAGCAAGCGCCGCAACAGCAACGCTATCACCGCAACAAAGCTGGCCACGATGATCTGTCCCGGCAGAGTATAGCCGGAGTAAAGCCCTATCAACCTCAGCAACTCCTCGTTCCAGGGTTGCGTGGCCAAAAGGTAGAGAATCCCGGTCAGGTGAACCAAGGCCAAAGCCACCAAGCTGCCGGATCCCAACTCTTGGAGGCCCACCGGGGAGTCAGGGATCCCTCCTGCCAACCGCTTCCCATCGACAGCACGTTGGCGGGCCAGAGGAGAAGGATAGGGATCCCGTTGCGGAAAAGCAATTGTCCCGCAGGCCCAGGCTCCTGGCAGAAACCCCAGCAAGTAGCCAAAGGCAGGCTGGTATAGGTACTGCCACCCTCCCCCTTGGGCAAACACCTGTAGCCCTGCCAGCCCCAACCCTAGGTAGACGATCTGGGCGCACACCGCCGCCACCGGCCCCGCCAAACAAGCCGTCAGCAACACGCCCCCAATTTGCAGCGAAAAGCTGTATCCCCCCAACCCAGGCAGCCCGGGCGGAAAACTCAAATGGGTTAGGGTGCCCAAAATGGTCAGGAGGACCCCAATCGCCGTCCAAAGCCATTCCAGAGGAGTTAAGAGCAGGCCAGACCGCATAACCGGGGGGAAACCCTTACTCTATGCTAAGAGGGGAGACGCGCAAATAGGGTGGGCAAAAGGTGGTCAAGGCAGAGTGGATTGAACTGGCCCAGGCCCTGGCCGATGCTGCCGGAGCAGTGATTCGCCCCCTGTTTCGCGGAGAACTGCAAGCCGAATACAAAGAGGCCCGCTCCCCAATTGTGACGGTGGCCGACCGGGAGGCAGAGCGAGCTATGCGGGCTTTGCTGATGGCCCAAGTGCCAGAACACAACATCCTTGGCGAAGAGTTTGGTTTTCACCAGACGGGATCCCTCTATACTTGGGTTCTGGATCCCTTGGATGGCACCATCGCCTTTTCCACCGGCAAGCCCACCTTTGCTACTCTGATTGCCCTCTTGGAAGAAGACCGCCCCATTTTGGGCATCATCGATCAGCCGGTGTTGCGGGAACGCTGGCTGGGGGTGCGGGGACAACCTACCCAATGGATGACCCCCTCTCACCGACAGGCTGCTCAAACCAAGGCCAATACCGACCTCAGCCGCGCCTACTTGAGCTGTACCACCCCTGATTTGTTCACCCAACCCGACCAACAACGGTGCTTCCAGGGGCTCAGCCAAGCAGTTCACATTACCTCCTATGGGGGCGATGGCTACCAGTACGGCCTGCTGGCCAGCGGCTGTGTGGATCTGGTGATGGAGTGTGGCCTTGCCCTCTACGATTTTGCTGCCCTTGTGCCGGTGATTGAGGGATCCGGTGGCGTGATTACCGATTGGCGAGGGGATCCCTTAACCCGCACCTCCACGGGAGAAGTGTTGGCGGCAGCCAACCCCAGCTTGCATCGACAGGCCCTGGCCGCGATTCAAAAAAGCAGGATCTACCCAGCGAAATAAGCAGGCTCATTGCCAGGTTTCCACTTGATGTTGCAGCCCAGGCTGGGCTTTTGGTCGGGATCGATGGGCTTGCCGGCCAGAAGGTTATCCAGCGCAGCCCGCAAATCTTTGCCCGTCACCGGCACATCGGTCAGGCTGGGACGGCTGTCGTCCAGTTGACCCCGATAGACCAACTTGCGATCCGCGTCGAACAAGAAAAAGTCGGGGGTGCAGGCAGCGGTGAAGGCTTTGGCCACCTCTTGGGTTTCGTCGTAGCAGAAGGGGAAGGTAAAGCCCAAGGTCTCGGCCATCTTCTTCAAGTTCTCTGGGCTGTCATCCGGGTATTTCTCCACATCGTTGGCGCTGATGGCTACAATGCCGACGCCGCGATCCTTGTAATCTCTGCCAAGGCGGGCCAGCTCCTCTTGCACGTGCTTCACATAGGGACAGTGCTGGCAGATGAACATCACCAGCAGGGCCGGCTTGTCGGCAAAGGTGGAGAGGGAGATGGTTTGGCCGCTCACCACATCCGGCAGGCTGAAGTCAGGGGCTGGGGTGCCCAAAGGCAGCATGGTTGAGGGGGTACGGGCCATAACAAACCTCCGGCGTAAGGTTTCCTCAATCATTGTGGATCATCCTGCTCCCACAGGAGCCGTCGCAAGGGGATCTCGCCGGCAAACGGGAGCGCCGGAAGGGATCCCAAGCAGGCCGGGGACAGCTTTTACAATTGGATAAGGTTGGCAACACGATTGTTGGGGAGCTGAGCCTTGAGCACCGCCGTCTTACCTGCTGCTCCTTTGGTGGATACTCACGTCCACCTCAATTACCCCGATTTTGCCGCGGATCTGCCCCAGGTGGCCGAGCGCTGGCGTCAGACGGGGATCCGGCGTTTGGTGCATTCTTGTGTAACACCAGCAGAATTCCCCCAGTTGCAGGCCATTGCCGACCAGTATCCGGAAGTATTTTTGTCGGTGGGGCTGCACCCTTTGGAGGCGGGCCAGTGGCAGCCCGATTTGGCCGAAAAGATTGCCCACCTGGCCGCCAGCGACGAGCGAGTGGTGGCTATCGGGGAGACGGGCCTGGATTTCTACAAGTCCAACCCGGCGGATATCGAGCGGCAAAAAGAATCCTTCTGGGCCCAGATTGCCATTGCCCAAGCGCAGGATCTGGCGTTGATCGTCCATTGCCGCGAGGCGGCAGCAGCCACCTACGCCATCCTCAAGGAGGCCATGGCCACGGGGGGGCCAGTGCGGGCGGTGATGCATTGCTGGAGCGGATCCCCGGAGGAGACGCGGCTGTTTGTCGAGCTGGGCTGCTTCATTAGCTTCAGCGGCATTGTCACTTTCAAAAATGCCGAGACTGTCCGCCGGTCGGCCTTGGAGGTGCCCCTATCCCAGCTTTTGGTGGAAACCGATTGCCCTTTTCTGGCTCCCACCCCCTTCCGCGGCAAACGCAATGAGCCGGCCTATGTGCAGCGGGTGGCCCAAACCTTGGCGGAGCTGTTGGGAATCCCGCCGGAAAAACTGGCAGAAGAAACCAGCCAAAATGCCGCTCGCCTGTTTCAGCTGCCTCTCCTCTAGCTCTGCTTTCCGATGGCGCGGGTGGACCGTAGGCCATTCCCGGCTCCAGATCTCAGGCGATTCCAACCCGGGAAACCCTGAGTTACCATTTTTAACTTTTTCTTTAACTTTTCTTTTGAACTCCGACTGCTCTTCTCAAAGGCATCCTATGCTGGAAAAAAGGGATGTATTTTTAGGTACTTTCCGCTAATTCCAGGGGCTAGGGGCTTGTAACTATGGATACTGAAACGTGGGCTGCCGCAGCTCGACCCAGCCGAGATGCCCTCATCAACCGCATCACCCACCAGATTCGGCAATCCCTGGAGCTGGAGGAAATCCTCAAGGCAACAGCGGAAGAGATACGGTCTTTTCTGGAAACGGATCGGGTGAAGGTTTACCGCTTTGATCCCGAAGGTCACGGAACGGTGGTGGCGGAAGCACGAGGCGGGGAGCGGCTGCCCTCGCTCTTGGGGCTGACTTTTCCGGCAGGGGACATTCCCGAGGAGGCGCGGCGGTTGTTTCGCCTAGCTCAGGTGCGGGTGATTGTGGATGTGGAGGCGCAGAGCCGTTCCATCAGCCAGCCGGAGTCTTGGGGGTTGTCTGCTAGGGTTCCTCTGGGCGAGCCGCTGCAGCGGCCCGTGGATCCCTGCCATGTCCACTATTTGAAATCCATGGGGGTGGCCTCTTCCTTGGTGGTTCCCCTGATGCATCACCAGGAGCTATGGGGGCTGTTGGTCTCCCATCATGCTGAGCCTCGTCCCTACTCCCAAGAAGAGCTGCAGGTGGTGCAGTTGCTGGCGGATCAAGTTTCCATTGCCATTGCTCAGGCGGAATTGCTGGAGCAGGCGCGGCAGAAGGCGCAGCAGGAACGCCTAATCAACCAAATTGCTGCTCTAGTTTACTCGCCCCTACACCCGGAGACGACCTTGACTACGGTGCTGGAGCAGCTTGCTGCCGGTTTGCAGGGGATCGGGGCGCGGCTGCGGATCCACTTTATGGGCGCAGACACCCTCTGTTGTCATGGTGTGCAACCCCCGGCCAGCTACGACACCTGGCTACAGGAGCAGCTCGGAAGGGCCGGAGGAGCGGGGGGCTGGGTGAAGATGTGGTCGCTCTCCCACTTGGAGAAATGGCCGGAGCTGCAAGAGCAGATGAAGCAGACACCCATTCGTGGCCTGCTGGTGGCCCAGCTTGTCTGGAATGACCAGCCGGTGGGCTGGCTGAGCGTGTTTCGCGCGGCCATCTGCCAAGAAACCCACTGGGCGGGCTACCGTTGGTTTGCTCAGGGGGATCCCAGACAAGAACTGCCTTTGATCTCTTTTGCTGCCTGGCGGGAGCTGAAAATTGACGAGCCTAAGGCTTGGTCAGCTGCAGAGCAAGAGCTGATGAGTCGGGTCGGGGTACATTTGGCCCTGTCCATTACGCAAAATCAGCTCTACCGGCAGTTGCAAACCCTCAACGCCCGTCTGGAGCAGGAGGTGCAGGAGCGGACGGCGGCCCTGCAGCGATCTCTGGCTATGGATGCCCTCTTGCAGCGGGTCACCGACCAGGTGCGCAGCAGTTTGGAGGAAGCCCAGATCCTGCGGGCAGTGGTGCAAGAATTGGCTCTGGGGCTGTCCATCCAAGGGTGCGATCTCTGTCTCTACGATTGGGCAGCCGGCCAAGCCACGGTGCGCTACGAATACACCTCTGCCCTACCGCCCGTCGGCGGGATTACCCTGACTTTGGCCGACTACCCCGATCTTTACCGGCACCTGCAAGGGGGTCAAGCGGTGCAATTCTGCCACTTGCCTGGGCAGGGCTGGATCCCCCGTCGGGAAGGGCTGACCCTGCTGGTGTGCCCGCTGCGGGATGACCAAGGGGTGCTGGGGGATCTCTGGCTGGCGAAGCCGGCAGCCGAGTGCTTTGATGAACTGGAGGTGCAGGTGGTGCAGCAGGTGGCGGATCACTGCGCCATTGCCATCCGCCAGGCCCGCCTCTACCAGGCTTCTGTGCAGCAAATTGGTGAGCTGGAGCGCCTCAACCGCCTCAAAGATGATTTTTTGAGCACCGTCTCCCACGAGCTGCGCACCCCCATCACCAACATGAGGATGGCCATCCAACTGCTGAAAACCGCCCGCGCCCCCCAAAAACGAGAGCAATATCTCAAGATCTTGGAGCAGGAGTGTGAGCGGGAGGCGGAATTGGTGAACGACCTGCTGGATCTGCAGCGGTTGGAGCAGGGATCCAAAACGCTCCATCTGGAAGAAGTGCCGCTGGCAACCTGGCTGCCCAGCGTGCTGGAGCCGTTTCTACAGCGGGCCCAGGCCAACCAGCAACGGTTGCAGTGGCAGATTGCGCCAAATGTGGGCAAGGTGCTCACCGATCGGGGCGGCCTGGAGCGGGTGGTGCAGGAGCTGGTCAACAACGCCTGCAAGTATACTCCCCCAAGGTGCAACATCTGGGTAACAGCGCAGCGCTCTGGCCCGCAGCAGGTGGAAATTCGGGTGATCAACGAGGGAGTAGAAATTCCCCACAGCGAGTGGGAGCGCATCTTCGAGAAGTTTTACCGCATTCCCAGCGGGGATCCCTGGAAGCGGGGCGGCACCGGCCTGGGCCTGGCTTTGGTCAAGCAGTGGATGCAGCGGCTGGGGGGCAGTATCTCGGTGGAGAGTTCTCAAGGCAAAACCTGCTTTACCCTGGTGCTGCCGCAGGGATCCCTGCCTGTGCAGACATCCCCCCTGGCCTGTGCCTAGCGACATGAGCGACGCCCCCTCAGAAGCGCTGCGTCTGGCCGCCGAGCAGTTTAACCGGGGGGAATTTTACGCCTGCCACGACACCCTAGAGGCCCTGTGGATGGAGGCAGTGGATCCAGAGCGGCGCTTCTACCAGGGGCTTTTGCAAACCGCCGTGGCCTACTATCACCTGCAGAACGACAATCGCCGTGGCTGCATGATCCTGCTGGGGGAAGCTAACCGCAAGCTGGCGGACTTTCTGCCCACCTACGCTGGATGGGATGTGCAAGCTCTGTGGCAGGCTAACCAGGGCATCCTGCGGCATCTTTCTCAACTGCAACCCCAGGATCCCCTGCCTTACCTGGCCATCCCCACCCTGAGTTGGGTTGAAGACTGACCTGAGCAGGCCCAACAGCGGCGCTAGCGCTTGGAGCGACGGGCTTTGCGCTCAACTTCGTTGCGTCGCCGCCGATCCCGCCAGTCGATGAAGGTAATGTAGCCAACGCCCAGGGTTACGGCTGTCAACAGCAAAAAGATGCTTCCGTAGGCGATGCGGGCGACCAAGGGAAGATCGGTTTCCATGGTGTGAGCGGGGGTAACCCCGTCAATATCGGCGGCAGGAACAACAAGATGAATGCAAGATGGATGTGAGGCTCAATCCAGGCATGACAAATTACATGCCGTTGCGCCCCCAGACCACCAGGGCAATGGAAAGAACGAAGAAGGTGGGGACGGCAATCCAGCCAAGGGTGATGATGTCCATGGTGATGATGTCCATAGGTCTAGCCCAGCTAAAGAGGGGTTATCTCGAGGTGATCCCATTTTACGAGAGGAGATCCCTTGTCAACGGACATCTACGAACACCTGTTTTCAGTTCAAGCTGGCTACAGTGGAGTTAAATCTGAAACATCTGAGCCAAACGAGGTGGGATCCGATGGTACTGGACACATTGCCGCTGGTTGCCGCTGTAGCCATCGCCATTTTTATGCTGGTTTTTTGGGTGCGGGTGGTTCGAGAGGCCATCTGGACAACGGTGGGGATTGTAATCATCTTGGCCGTGTTGTACGTGGTCTTTAGAATTGGCCCGCGGCAGGTGCTGCAGGAGTTGCGGGATCCCTTTGCCCTTCTAGAACAGGTTTGGCAGGTGATCGTCGGTTGGTTCCAGGCCCTTCTCCCCTAGGGTCTCGCTATCTGCTACACAGCCCTTTGATACAAACAGCCCTTTGATACAATAGGTAACTCACAAGGCCAGCCTGTTGGAGCCGGTGGACAACGGTCTGGTCAAAAGACAGTTTCCTCTCCTGTTTCTGCGCTGCTCCACAGCGCCTACGCGACTGAAGCTCTCGCCATGCCTTCTGACCTTGAATGGGATCCCCAAGACCTGACCCCAGAAGAGGGGATCCCTATTCCTGCTTGCGTCAGCGGGACGGAGTCCTCAGGTATCCAGTCAGATATTCAGATTGAGGTGGTGGATTTGGGGGAACGCTGCCGAAAATTGCAAGGCAGTGTGTGGATCCCGGCAGAGCGGCAGCAGGTTTGGCAGGTTTTGACCGACTACGACCATCTGGCGGAGTTTATTCCCAACTTGGTGGAAAGTCGCGTCATTGGCCGTGAGAATGGCCGCACACTGGTACGTCAAGTGGGATCCCAAAAGGTTTTATTTGCCCAATTTTCTGCTGCGGTGGTGCTGGCTATCGAGGAGATCTTTCCTCAGCAGCTTCGCTTCCAAAAAACACAAGGGGATTTTCTTATCTTCGAGGGGTTTTGGGATCTGGCCGATTGGTCGGCCCATCAAACCTTGCTCACCTACCACCTGCAGGTCAAGCCTCCCCGCAGAATGCCTGTCGGTCTGGTGGAGCGCCGCATTTGCCAAGATTTGGCCCTGAACTTACAAGCCATTCGGGAGCGCTGCCTGAGTTTGTCGGATCATTCCAAGCCCGTCTAGGGTGCGCCCAAGCGGCTTTGTGCTATGCTGCCCGCAGTGGCAGGGTAGTTAACTGCTCTCGCCTACGGCGGCACGGAGCGCTATAAAAACCCAACAGTCTCACGACTGGATGCAGCTTCAATAGGTTTTGTAGTGGTTGTTCGCAGCGGTACCTAAGGGCATAAGGACTCCGTCCCGCTGGCGCGAGAGGGAACCGCCCTGCAAGGGGTAACGCCTGGGGAGATGAGCACCGCTGTCGTGGAGGGGCAACCCAACACGGTAAGTGCTGTCGCAGAACCAGGAACCAGAATCCCCTGCCTAAAGGCAGGGGGCATGCCAACGCAGGATCCCTGCTTGCTCGTCAGAGGGTTCGGGGATCCCGCCCATCTCCACGTTGTCCCCTGCCGGAGAAAAGTTAATCGATTGTTAATCTTTTTGTCCTGATCTCTCAACATCGCCCGGAGCGATGCGGTAGATTAGTGCAGCAACCCCCGCAAAGGGGATTTTTTGTGCCATCTACGGACTGTAGGAGAAGCTCTTGGCAAACGTCGTGGTTGTCGGTGCCCAGTGGGGCGATGAAGGAAAAGGGAAGATCACCGACCTCCTCAGTGAAAAGGCCCATGTGGTCGTCCGCTATCAAGGTGGGGTGAATGCAGGGCATACCCTGGTGGTGGGGGGCCAAACCTTCAAGCTACACTTGATCCCCTCTGGCATTCTCTACCCCGACAAACGCTGCATCATCGCCAGCGGCACGGTGATCGATCCCGAGGTTCTGCTGGCCGAGATCGACCAACTGCATCAATTGGGCATTTCCACCGACAACCTGTTCATTGCCGAAACAGCCCACGTTACCCTGCCCTACCACCGGGTCATCGACATCGCAGAAGAGGAGCGGCGCGGCATCTACAAGCTGGGCACCACCGGACGGGGTATTGGCCCCACCTATGCCGACAAGGCAGAGCGCATGGGCATTCGCGTTGTGGACTTGATGTACCCTGACCAGCTGCGGGAGCGCCTCAGTTGGGCCATTCCCTACAAAAATGTCTTGCTGGAAAAGATCTATAACTTGCCGCCCTTGGATCCCGAGCCAATTATCGAGCAATACCTGGCCTATGCCGAGCGGCTGCGCCCCTATGTTACCGACGCTGCTCTGCTTCTGACCCAAGCCATCGAAGACCGGGAGAACATCCTGTTTGAAGGGGCTCAGGGCACCCTGTTGGATCTCGACTACGGCACCTACCCCTACGTCACCTCCTCCCATCCCATTGCCGGTGGCGCTTGTATTGGCGCTGGGATCGGCCCCACCAGCATTGACCGGGTGATCGGGGTGGCTAAAGCCTATACCACCCGCGTTGGGGAAGGCCCTTTCCCCACCGAGCTCAAAGATGAGATCGGGGCGTACCTAGGGGCAACCGGTGCTGAATTTGGCACCACCACCGGACGACAACGGCGCTGCGGCTGGTTTGACGGGGTGATCGGGCGCTACGCGGTGCGGATCAATGGCCTAGACTGCCTGGCCATCACCAAGCTGGATGTGCTGGATGGCTTGGATGAGATCAAGGTGTGCGTTGCCTACGAGTACCAGGGTCGGGAAATTCGTCACTTTCCCAGCGATGCCCGTGTTTTCGCCCAGTGCAAACCTATCTACGAAACCCTGCCGGGCTGGAAATGTTCCACCAAAGATTGCCGCTCCATCCAAGACTTGCCCCCCGAAGCCCACGATTACCTGAAGTTTTTGGCGCAGTTGATGCAGGTGCCGATTGCCATTGTTTCTTTAGGGGCCAGCCGCGACCAGACGATCATTGTCGAAGATCCCATCCACGGCCCCAAACGTGCCCTTCTCTATCCCAATGGTGGCAAGCGCGTCCACGCCCTCATGCCCGACTGAGTGGGCCTCAAGCACAATTGGGAACAAGGACAATACTGTAGTGATCAGTAAGTTATAGTCATTTCAGTTTAGGGTGAGACGCCTGAGCCACTGAGAAAGTCTTCCGCCCGAGGGTGGTTGCAGAAGCAGCGTGGAGCATTTTGAAAGCGTCTTAATCTAACTTGAAATAACTGCAATGGGTCATAAAATCAATGGTTTAGCTAGTCCGCTGGGAAGCCTCGCCCTCTATGCATCAGCATGAGGGTCGGGATGAAAGGCGGTCTTTGTGCTGTGGTCAACCTAGCTGTACAGAACAGCTTTGTTGGAATCTGGTGCAGCTACGCGGTGGGACATCCTGTGTCTGCTCGCTGAGGGTTCTTGCGATAGCTACCCGTTGAGGCGAGAAGCCTGCTCCGTACTACCTAGCAGTCGGAGTCGGGAGTACGTCACGGAAAACAATATTGCCGTAGCTGGGCCAGTTCTGCCTCGCTGAGATCTTGCCACTGGCCGGGAGCAAGCCCCACCAGAGAAAGAGGCCCCAGTCCAACCCGAACCAACCGCAAAGTTGGGATCCCAACGGCGGCAGTCATGCGGCGCACCTGGCGATTGCGACCCTCCCGCAGCGTCAGTTCCAGCCAGGTGGTGGGGATGGAGCGGCGAAAGCGGATGGGGGGATCCCGTGGCGGCAGGGTGGGTTCCTCAGCCAAGACCTTAACCTGGGCCGGGCGCGTTTTTCGCCCTTGGATGATCAGCCCCTGTTGCAACTGTTGCAGGGCTTGGGGGGTGGGGATCCCTTCCACCTGAACCCAGTAGATGCGCTCATGGCCGAACTTGGGATCGATCAAGCGGGCATTGAGGCGACCATCATCGGTCAGCAGGAGCAGCCCTTCGCTGTCGCGATCCAGTCGCCCCACCGGATAAACCCTGGGCACCGGGATAAAAGACTGGAGGGTGGGCCGTCCCGCTTGGTCGGTGAATTGGGTGAGCACGCCATAGGGTTTGTAAAACTTGAGATAGCGCATGACACACAAAATGACAAAACTGGTGAACCCAATCTTTCCAATCTTTAAGATTTGGCAGAAAGATTTGGCAGAGCGGCTTCAACGGTAAGATCAAGCCTTAAGGAGCAACATCCCTCCACCGCCAGCAGCGTTTGACGGAGCTCACCCCATGACCATAGACAACAATTTACTTTGGGTTTTGATTGGAACAGCGGGGCTCTCTCTCCTCAGCCTGGTGTACGTGCTGGTGGACGAGGGCAACAAACGCCGCCGCTACGAACAGCAAAAGGAAGAAAAAGAAGAAAGAGAAGCTGCTCAACCACCTGCGGTCGTTCCTGAAGAAGAAGCCGGGATCCCAACTGCCCCTCCTCCTTCTGCTCCGGAACCTGTTGCCGCCCAGCCTGCTTCAGTGCCACACACCGCCGACGTGCTCACAGAAGCGTCGCCTGGCGATAACGAGGAGCCAGAAACCTCCCCGGAAGCCGTTCGCGCCAGCGGGACGGAGTCCTTGCCTAACCTTGAGGACTCTGCTCTTGCTCAGGAGCCGGACACAGCGCCCGAACCAGCAGAGGAGAGGCCGAAAGACACCCCGTAGCCGCTTTTTCCGGCTTTGGGGAAGTTTTGGGGATAGATGGGATGGGGTCGCGCAAGGGGGGAGCTTCATGTCCTCAGCAGGGTTTGTTCTCCATAGCGCAGCATCATCTCCTCAGCAGGGTTTGTTCTCCATAGCGCAGCGTCATCTCCAAAGCCGCGAGACGGTTGCCCCAAACTTGAACTCGATAGGGATTGCGCAGAGATTCCAACCGCATCCAAGTGGCAAGATTGGCTTTCAAGTTGCCCAGTTGATGAAGATTCCTGCCAGTGGGAGAAAAATCCACAGGCGGTGCCAGGGCAGGCGAGGGATCCTGTTGCTTGTTCAGGCTGAGAAGTAGGGCTTATCCTGAAGCCTAAAACCAAACCGAAAATGGAAGAAGTTTACATACCTGAGGAGACCCTTCGCGCTTGGCTGTGGGAAGACCTGGGGCACGGCGACCTCACCACAGAGCTGACCCTACCCCCAGGACTGGAGGGTGAAGCGGTAATCCTGGCCAAGGAGACAGGGATCCTGGCCGGTCTGGAGATTGCCAAGCGGGTTTTTCGGCTGGTGGATCCCCAGGTAGAGTTCACCCCTGGGGTGGAGGAAGGGGCCAGGGTGGCTGTCGGTCAAGAAGTGGCCCACCTCAAGGGATCCCTGCGGGGCATCTTGGCAGGAGAGCGGCTGGCCCTCAACCTTCTCCAAAGGCTGTCCGGCATTGCCACCCTCACTCGCACTTATGTAGAGGCTCTCCGGGGAACCTCAACCCAGCTCCTGGACACCCGCAAGACCACTCCCGGCCTGCGCGCCCTGGAGAAGTATGCAGTACGGGTAGGGGGCGGCAAAAACCACCGCTTTGGGCTGTTCGACGGCATCTTGATTAAGGAAAACCACATTATTGCTACGCAACACTGTCGCGACCGCGGCACGGGAGGCGTTTTGGCAGCCGTCAAGCGGGCCAAGGAAGGCGCTCCCCACCACCTCAAGGTGGAGGTGGAGGTGCGGGATCTCCAGGAACTGGAAGAGGCTTTGGCAGCAGGAGCCGATCTCATCCTTTTGGATAACTTCACCCTGGAAGAAATCCAGACAGCCGTCCAACGGGTGGGAGGAAGAGTTCCCCTCGAGGCCAGCGGCAACATGACCCCGGAACGGGCCAGGCAAGTGGCCGAGGCAGGCGTGAATTACGTCAGCGTCGGGGCTCTCACCCACTCGGCCAAGGCTTTGGATCTCTCTTTGCTGGTGGTGTGACCAAGAAAACTGGGTTTGGCGCTCCGCGCCGCTAAAGCGAACAAGCTCCGCCCTACCGCTACGCGGTTCCCCTTGGTGGGCCGTAGGCCTTAGCAAGCTAGTAGAGCGGCTTTTGCTTTATCGCACAGCCCACTCAAGTAGACCGTCGGGTCGTGGTCGAACAACACTGTGCCCACCCCTGGGATGCTGTGGGAACAGATTCATCGCAGAACCCGAGAGCCTATCATGGGATCCAGTATGGAATCCATCGTGCCAGTGGTGCGGGGCACTTTAACCCTTCCACCCTCCTCTTCTCTGACAAATCCGGCAGCCAGCCTGACGGGCCCATCCGCTGCTGCGTCAGCAGTAGGGATCACTTTGCCTTGGGCAGCGCAGCGGGATCCCATCCTTGTCCTCGGGGCTGGGCTGATGGGGCGTTTGTTGGCCGCCAGCCTTGTCGAGGTTGGGCATCCCGTCCGCATTGTGGAGGCGGCCACTGCTCCTGAGAGCAGTGCTGCCCATTTTGCCGCTGCTATGCTGGCTCCCCTAGCCGAGTCTGCCATCGCCGAAGCCAGTGTGGTGGCCCAGGGATACTACGCCCTTTCTCGTTGGCCCTCTCTTTTGGCCAGCTTGCCGCAGCCGGTTTTCTTTCAGCAAGAAGGCACTCTGATCCTCTGGCACCGCCAAGATGCCGGGGAAGCCAGACGTTTCTCGTCCCTGCTGGCCGCTGTGGTGGAACACCTCCCGCATCTCCCCCGCCCTCAGCCGCTGGATGCCCAGGCTATTGCCGAGCTGGAGCCATCGGTAGCCGGGCGATTTGCGCAGGGCCTGTATCTTCCCCAAGAGGGCCAACTGGACAACCGCCAACTGTTGTCGGCTCTGCTGGCCAAGCTGCGGCAGCACGAGGTGGAGGTGGAGTGGGGTTGCCCCTGGGATCTGAAGCAGGCCCAAGCCTGGCAGCAACAAACCGGAGGCTGGGTTTTGGATTGCCGCGGCCTGGGGGCCCAAAAAGAATGGGGCGGGCCAAGACTGCTGCGCGGAGTTCGGGGTGAGGTGGTGCGCCTGTATGCCCCGGAAGTCTCTTTGCGGCGCCCAACCCGGCTGTTGCATCCTCGCTATCCGATCTACATCGCTCCCAAGCCGGGACACCTGTTCGTAGTGGGAGCCACCGAGATCGAATCTGAGGATCGCTCGCCGGTGAGCGTTCGCTCGGCTTTGGAGTTGCTCAGCGCCGCCTACGCCGTACATCCTGCCTTTGCAGAAGCGCGTATCCTGGAATTGGGCAGCCAATGTCGTCCCACCTTGGCGGATAACCTGCCAGCCGTGGTGGAGCGCTCACCTCGCCTGTTGCAGATCAACGGCCTCTATCGCCATGGCTTTCTGATCTCCCCGGCCATCCACGATGCTGTCTTGGAGTATCTTCACCAGGGTAGTTGTCGCTTGGCTCAGCAGCTTGGGATCCCCTTTCAGGTGCAGGCTGCCCCTTTTTCCGGTGAGTCCCCATTGCCATGCGTGTCTTGATCAACCAGAAGCCTTACGATTTGCCGGAAGGCACCACTTTGTCCGAAGCAGTGGCTCAGGTGGGGGCCAGCGGCCCTTTTGCGGTAGCGGTTAATCTGAAGTTTGTGCCGCGTGCGCAGCACGAGCAAACCCGTCTGCAAGAAGGCGACCAGGTGGAGATCGTCACTCCGGTTGCTGGCGGCTAGTGCCCCCCTTGCTTCCTGCTCTGTCCTGACTTTGCCCCGACAATGTCCACCCTTCTCCAGCTTTCCCCCTCCACTTGGGCCAATGAGGATCCCTTGGTGCTCTATGGCCAACCATTGCCCAGCCGTCTGATGTTGGGTACGGCTCGCTACCCTTCGCCAGCCATTTTGGAGCAGGCGGTGGCGCGCGCGCAGCCCTGTTTGTTGACGGTTTCTCTGCGGCGGCAAGGGGCACTGGGGCCAGAAACTTCCCAGAGGTTCTGGGCTCTGTTGCAGAAGATGGGGATCCCAGTTCTGCCCAACACCGCCGGCTGCCACAGCCTGCAGGAGGTGATCACAACGGCGGAGATGGCGCGTGAGGTTTTTGGCACCGACTGGATCAAGCTGGAGTTGATCGGGGATGACTACACGCTGCAGCCGGATCCCGTGCAACTGCCCACTGCTGCTGCTGAGCTGGTCCGGCGCGGCTTTAAGGTGCTGCCCTACAGCACCGACGACCTGGTGCTCTGCCAGCGGCTTTTGGATGCTGGCTGTGAGGTGGTGATGCCCTGGGCGGCCCCCATCGGCACCGGCAAAGGCCCTCTCAACCCCTACAACTTGCGCCTGCTGCGGGAGCGGATCGAGGCGCCGCTGATCGTGGATGCCGGCTTGGGCCTGCCCTCCCATGCCTGCCAGGTGATGGAGTGGGGGTTTGATGGGGTGCTGCTAAACACGGCGGTGGCCTTGGCCCGGGATCCGGTGGCCATGGCCGAGGCCTTTGCAGAAGCGGTGCGCTCAGGCCGCCGAGCCTACCTGGCCGGGGCCATGATCCCTCAGGAAACAGCTCAGCCCAGTACGCCCGTCCTTGGCACCCCCTTCTGGCATCAAGGCTAGAGTCTTTTGGGCCTGTTTAGGGTTGCCATCTCTCTTGGTTTTCGTCAGTGGTGTGGAGCGCGTTGAGCAGCTCATTCGGCAGGCTGCTATCGCGAATGGGCTTGGATCACCTGTAGGGCTCCCCCAGCGTGCAAGGTTTGCCGGATGGACTGCCACCCCTGCTGATGCAAATACTCGGGCAAGTCCAGCTTGAGTAGCTCCCAGGCGGTCTCGGTTTCAAACAGGGCCAAAAAGAGGGCCAGCCCAGGCCAGATCAAGGGTTGTCGAGGCGCGTGCAGATCCAGGATCAAGAGTCCTCCCCCCGGCTTGAGCACCCGCCACACTTCCCGCAGCACCTGCTCCAAATCGGCGAAGGACAATTCGTGCAGAGCCAAGCTGGTATGCACCCAATCAAAGCTGGCATTGGGAAAGGGCATATCTTGGGCAAAGGCCTCCACAAACTCCACCTGGGGAAGGCGTTTGCGGGCTGCCGCTAGAGCTTTGGGGGAAGCATCCAGGCCCACCACCTGCTGGCTCAGCTCCGCCAACAGTGGGGTTACTTCAGCTGGGCCACAGCAGAGATCCAACACCCGATCCTGGGGATGAATCTGGATCCCTTGCATGGGCAATCTCCGCAACCGCTCATATCCGCCCACTGCCAGGGCAGCCCCGCGACTGATGCTGCGGTAAAGCCAAGGAAATTGATAGCTCCAATCCCGCAGGAAGGTGGCCATCGCCAGGGATCCCTCAGAGTCTTTTTCAGCCTACCTGACCTACATCCATTGCAAACTGGTTTGAGACATATGTTTTTCTGGATTTTCTCGGGGTTGGCTTGGAACTCTCCTCTGCCGGCAGTCGTCTAAGAAGACGAGGCGTTTTAGGCTTTTTTCTGTCTACCCACTGCTGCTCTATGACTCAGTTTGAGCTGCCTCCCTCCCCTTCCGAGAAACCTGGCCGGCACAGCTTGGTTTGGTTGGTGGCTGCTGCAGGTCTGACGGTCTTGCTCTGGCAGCTCCCCTGGGGCAACTATATCCTCTACCCCTTTACGATTCTGGCCACCTGGTTTCATGAGATGGGC
Organism: Thermostichus sp. MS-CIW-36; assembly: GCF_054059035.1. Taxonomy (NCBI): domain Bacteria; kingdom Bacillati; phylum Cyanobacteriota; class Cyanophyceae; order Thermostichales; family Thermostichaceae; genus Thermostichus; species Thermostichus sp. MS-CIW-36. The sequence continues at coordinate 8,045 of NZ_JBSSBR010000012.1, read as the reverse complement.
CACGGCTTGACGGCAGTGCTGTTGGGTGGGGAGTTTCATCGTCTGGAGATCTATCCCGACGGGTCGGGGTTGGCCTTTCACAGTGGGCACTTGTTTTTGGGGCCGGTGGGTCGAGCTTTGGTGGCCGCCGGTGGGCCAATGGGGCCCCCAATGGCCGGGGCGGTTTTTATCCTGGCTTCTCGTCGTCAAGGTACGGCCCAGTTGGGGTTGTTGGCTTTGGGATCCCTGCTGTTGCTGTCGGCGGTGCTCTGGGTGCGCTCTCTATTTGGCCTGTTGCTGATCCCGGCTATTGGGCTGGGGATCCTGGCGGTAGCTCGCTGGGCCTCCCCCTGGCTGCGGGGCTTCGCTGCACAATTTTTGGGGGTGCAGGCCTGTGTGAGCACCTACCACCAGCTTGACTACTTATTTACGGCCTCTGCTGTGATCAACGGGCAGGTGATCCACTCCGATTCCAGCCAGATTGCCCAAAACTTGTTCTTGCCCTACTGGTTTTGGGGAGGGGTGATGGCGGTATCTTCTTTGGTGCTGCTGATAACCAGCTTGCAACTGACGTTCCGAGACTAGCCGGCAGGGGGCAAAGCCGCAATTTTGGCAGTGGTTCGTGTTATGTAAAAATCCGTCCTCTATCCCTGCCAAGTCGAGAAAACCGCCGCTACAGTAATGGGCAAGAGGAGTGAGGAGTTGAGGAGTGGAGCATGTGGCGGGATGTTATTGGGCTGGCCCTGGCGGCGACCTTACTGTTGATCAGCAGAACCGCCGCAGATACGCTTGGCCAAAGCCAGGTGCAGACTTTCACCGAACCTGAGCCGATGCCCTACTCTGCACCGGTGGAATGAGGTACTTGAGTCTGCTGACGGAGGTCGTAGCAGCGTTGCCGTTTTGTGCAACACTCATTCTAGAGTCTTTGAGGACTCCGTCCGAGTGGCGCGGTCGCAGCAGCGTTGCGGAGCAATAACAGTAGGCTTGGGATCCCTGATGCGCATAGCCCTGTTTACGGAGACGTTTCTGCCCAAGGTGGACGGCATTGTTACCCGCCTCTGCCACACGGTGCGTCACCTAACCGCTCGTGGTAACTCGGTGCTCATCGTCGCGCCCCGGGGAGCCCCGCGGCGGTTTGCACGGGCACGGGTCTACGGGATCCCGGGGATGCCGCTGCCTCTGTATCCAGAGTTGAAGCTGGCCGCCCCTGGCCCGGCCATCGGTAAGTTGCTCAGCCGTTTCCGACCGGATGTGATCCACGTGGTGAACCCGGCAGTTTTGGGATTGGGGGGCCTCTACTACAGCCAGACGATGGGGATCCCACTGGTGGCGTCCTACCATACCCATCTGCCGAAGTATCTGCAGCATTATGGGCTGGGCTTTCTGGAAGGGGTTTTGTGGAATCTCCTGAAGCTGGGGCACAATTTGGCGCGGGTCAATCTTTGCACCTCGACGGCCATGATGCAGGAGCTGAGCGCCCACGGCATTGAGCGGGTGCAGCTGTGGCAGCGGGGAGTGGATACGGAGTTGTTTCATCCCCAGGCGGCCAGTCCAGAGATGCGGGCTCGGCTCACCGCAGGGCAACCGGAACGGCCTCTTTTGCTCTACGTGGGGCGGCTTTCGGCTGAGAAGGAAGTGGGGCGGATCCGGGTGTTGCTAGAGCGGATCCCGCAGGCGCGCCTAGCTATTGTGGGGGATGGGCCAGAGCGGGGATCCCTGGAGCAACATTTTGCCGGCTACGATGTGGTGTTTACGGGCTATCTGCAGGGGGAGTCTCTGGCAGCGGCCTTTGCTTCGGCGGATTTGTTCGTGTTCCCCTCCCGCACCGAGACCTTGGGGCTGGTTCTGTTGGAAGCCATGGCTGCCGGTTGTCCGGTGATCGCCCCCCGCTGCGGCGGCATTACCGATGTGGTGGACAGTGGGCGCAATGGCTTTCTGTTCGATCCCAATTCGGATAGCGACTTTGTCCAGGTTACCCAGCAACTCCTGAGCAGCGTCGGGCAGCGACAGCTCTTCCGACAGCAAGCCCGCCAAGAGGCAGAACGTTGGAGCTGGTCGGCAGCCACCCAACAGTTGGAAGGCTACTACCGGGCTGTTATTGCCGCCGATTAGCGGTGCGGAGCACAGAGTCCCCTACTGGGAAATACTCAGGGCAGAACTCCGTCCTGCTCTCGGGGTTCTCCATAGCACCAGTGCGAACGGCCAGCCTAGGCAGAGACCGGATGATCCCCTTCAATGGCCCGCACTTGCTCCACAAAGAATTCTTCTAGGGATTGCCGTTGCCAATGCAAGTCGGTGACCAGTGCCCCCGCTTGGTTCAAAAGGCTCAGCAACTCCGGTAGGGATCCACTCCATTCCCCCGACCAATGGGATCCCTGAATCGAGAAGTGCTCTAGGCGGTCGCGGAACTGTTCGACGGCGCCACCGTGCCCCTGTACCCGATAGCTTTTGCTCTCTCCCAGCAAGTCATCCAAAGTTCCCTGATGCACCAATTTGCCGCCGATGATCAGGCCGACTCGGTTGCAGATAACTTCCACATCCGCCAGGATATGGCTGTTGAAAAACACCGTTTTGCCCTGCTGCTTGAGGGACAGAATGATCTCGCGCATTTGATAGCGGCCCATGGGATCCAGTCCCGACATCGGCTCATCCAGAAACACCAGCTCTGGGTCGTTGATCAGCGCTTGGGCCATGCCAGTGCGCTGCAGCATGCCCTTGGAGTAGGTGCGCAGTTGTTTTTTGCGGGCCGTATCTATAGAAAGCCCCACCAGCTCCAGCAGTTGCGGGATCCGCTCCTTCAACAGGCTATTGGGCAGACCAAACACCTTGCCGGCAAACTGGAGAAACTCCCATGCCGTCAAGTAATCGTAAAAATAGGGGTTCTCCGGCAAATATCCCACCTGTTGCTTGATGGAGCGATCTCCCAGGGGTTTGCCCAGCAAAGTGCCGCTGCCGCGGGTGGGCTCCACAATGCCCAGTAGGCATTTGATGGTGGTGGTTTTCCCGGCCCCGTTGGGCCCCAGCAGCCCAAAGGTTTCTCCGCGGGCCACAGTCAGAGAAAAATCTTTGAGGGGGCTGACCACCTTGTTCAGCCAAAATCCTGTGCGATAGGTTTTGGTCAGGCCGGTGATGGCAATGACCGGCTCTGGTGCCGCGAACGCTTCTGCTGGGGAAGTGGGGGTCTCGCTCATGGACTCGCTCGTAGGTATGTTGGAGTTGAGGGAGAAAAAGGTGCCGCGAACACCGAGTTAAGGAGCACACAGTCCGCCAGGCGATAGGCTACCCAGCCTAACCTTTAGTTTACCCACAGGCTTTGTCCCAGCCTAGGCTTGCCGCAGCACTTCCGGTAGAGGAAAGGGGCCAGAGCAAACATACTCCGCGTAGGTATCCGCTTCATTCGCAACAGCGGTGCGGTTCCTTTGCCGTAGGCACAGCACTTTGCTCTGACCTCCCTTCAGTAGCATTCTCATCATCTGGGATGATTCTGGGATGATGATTTCCATCGCGTTGGCGGTGCGGAGCAAGAAAATTGAATCCAGAGGTTTTGTGCCTCTGGCCTCTGGGATCCCAGCCGGTGGTGATCATCGGCAACAGCGTTGCAGAGCAATAAGAAAGGAGTGTTTCTTGCTGGATAAGGTGCTTAGGCAGTGGAAGGAGCGGCTGTTGGCTCCAGTGCTGCGAACCCCTCTCCAACAGGTGCATCCCCTGGCCATTACCTTGTCGGGGTTTGCCATGGGCCTGGCCTCTGGGACAGCGGCAGCTTACGGGGCCTACGGGTGGGGGCTGGGCCTGTGGTTGCTGAACCGGTTTATGGACGGGCTGGACGGCACGTTGGCTCGTCTGCAGGGGCGGCAGAGCGATCTGGGGGGCTACCTGGATATGCTGCTGGATGTGGTGGTCTACGCGGTCGTTCCCCTGGGGCTGGCCTTTCACCAGGGATCCCTGCTGGGCTATGCTTCTCTGGCTCTGATGCTGGCCAGCTTTTACATCAACCTTTGCTCCTGGATGTATTTGGCAGGGCTGTTGGAAAAACGGCGTTCGCGACAGCGTTGCGGGTCAATGAGGACAGATGGTTCCGGCGGGGCAGGATCCTTGGATGAACTGACCAGCTTAAGTATGCCGTCGGGGCTTATCGAGGGCAGTGAAACCATCTTTTTCTACGGTTTGTTTTTCCTTTTCCCGGAGTACATGGTGGGCTTGTTTGGGCTGATGGCGATTCTGGTGCTCTTGAGTGCTGTGCAGCGGTTGGTTTGGGCGCTGGGATCGCTTTCTGCTCCAAGGTGAGTTCGGAAGGAGTCTGTCCCTATGGCTCCGTCCGGCTGGCGCGAGTTGGGTTACAAGGGTTCCCCATCAGATTTCACCGGGCGAGAGGATCCAAAATAAAAAAGCCATGGAGATCTGTTGCCATGACCTCCACCCTCAACCAACGCATTCGCCACTTCTACGATGCCTCCTCCGGCCTCTGGGAGCGGGTGTGGGGGGAGCACATGCACCATGGCTATTACGAGCCGGGCCAAACCGGTAAGGATCGCCGCCAAGCTCAGATTGACTTGATTGATAGGGTTATCCAGTGGGGCCAGATCGGGGATCCCTGCCCTCCCCAGCACATTCTTGATCTTGGCTGTGGCATTGGGGGGAGCAGTTTGGAATTAGCCCAGCGCTTCGGGGCACAGGTTACGGGCATTACCCTCAGCCCCGTCCAAGCCCAGCGGGCTACGGAGCGCGCCCAAGAGGCCGGCCTGAGCAGCATGGTGCAATTTCAGGTGGCCGATGCTCTGGAGATGCCCTTTGCAGCCGACACCTTCGATTTGGTGTGGTCTTTGGAAAGCGGCGAGCACATGCCGGATAAGCAGCGGTTTCTGGCCGAATGCTGGCGGGTCTTGCAACCGGGCGGGCAGGTGATGGTGGTAACCTGGTGCCACCGCGAGGGATCCCTGAGCCAGCAGGATCAACAGCTTTTGCAGAAAATCTACGAGGTGTACTGCCTGCCCTATGTGATCAGCCTCTCCAGCTACGAGGCTCTGGCCCAACAGGTGGGCTTTGAGCAGGTGCGCAGCGCCGACTGGTCGGAGCGGGTGGCCCCTTTCTGGGATGAGGTGATCGCTTCTGCCCGCGACTGGCGCTGGATCTGGGCTTTGCTGCGCAGCGGCTGGGTTACCGTTCGCGGGGCGCTGGGGCTGGGCCTGATGCGTCAGGCTTATGCCACCGGCTTGCTCCGCTTTGGCCTCTTGACTGGGTTCAAACCTGGGGATCAGCCAAGGTAGGGATCCCTTGCTCCCCTTTGGGAGAAGGGGCGCTTGGGAAAATGGGCTCAAAAGTTGGGCTGGGGCGGTGCTGTGCCGGTGAGTTCCAGATACTTTTGCTTCACCGCCTGAATATCCTGCCACATCAACCACTTGGGGCTGCCAGGGGTGCGGTCTGGGTTGCGCAGCAGATAGGCCGGGTGAAAAATGGGCATACACCAGCGTCCCTGCCACTGGATCCATTCCCCGCGGATCTTGGTGATCCCTCGCTTCTCGCCCAAAAGGGAGCGCACCGAGGTGGCCCCCGTGAGCAGAATAATCCAGGGATCCACCAGGCGAATCTGCTCCAACAGATAGGGACGGCAGGCGTCCATCTCCTCCTGGGTGGGCACGCGGTTGTTAGGGGGGCGGCACTTGACCACATTACAGATGTAGGTGTCCTGCTCGGGATCCAGCCCCACCGAAGCCAGGATTTTATCCAGCAATTGTCCCGACTTGCCCACAAAAGGCAGCCCCTGCAGGTCTTCGCTTTCCCCTGGCCCCTCTCCGATGATTAAAATCCTTGCCTTGGGGTTGCCCCGATGCACCACCACATGGGTACGGCTGGCTGCCAAGTCGCAGCGCTGGCATACCAAACAATGCTGCTTCAGTTGCTCCAAATCCCTGTAAGTGCCGGGGGGGATGGACACCTGGGCCGACAGGGGGATCTGATCCCACTGGGGGAGTGTCTCCTCCGCCGGGGCTGGCGGCTCGATGGGATCGTCAAACAGGCTGGGCTGAAGCTCCGGCGGTTTTTTCTTGGCAGCCATTGCAAGTCGAGGTTTCCTTGTGCAGCGATCTTCGATTGCTCCCCCGCCCTTGTCAAGCTCAAGGCCAACCTGCCGGCAGGGGAGAACCTTTACTCCTTGTTAAACTGAGAAAACGAAAACTTGCGCCGGCCTTAGCTCGTCTCTACTCCCTGAGCCTGCCATGCTGCTTTTGTCCAAAGAACTGCCCAACCTGAACTACCGTCATACTCTACAGCGCTTCGACGAGGATTGGCGGGATCCCCTCTCTGCCCTGTTGGGCTGGGGGCGCGCTGCCGGTGCCGATTTGGTGGAGATTTTTCTAGAACGGGGCAATTCCATCAGTTGCCTGGCCGAAGATGACGCCATCACCAGCATCACCCCACGGCTCTCCACCGGGGCCGGCGTGCGGGTGTTTCGCGGCTTGGCCGACTGCTACGTCAGCACCAACGATCTGTCCTTTGCCGGTCTCAAGGCTGCTCTGGAGAAGGGCCTTTCGCTGATGGGCTTCACCCCTCCTGGCCCCACAGCGCTGGTTTCTGCCATCAACCTGGAGATGCTGCAGGACTACGGCGAGCGTCGCCGCAAAGATGGCTGGTTGAAGGAATGTAGCCCCATTGCGGAGATGGGGGAGATCCTGCTCAAAGCCAACGAGCAACTGGGTCGCCAAGCCCGCCATGTGCAGTCCCGCCGCACCACCTATTTCCGCGATTGGCAAGAGATTCTGGTGGCCTGCAGCGATGGCACCTTTGTGCGGGATGTGCGCCTCACCCAATCCGTGAGCTCTACGCTGCTCTGTGCCGATGGATCCCATCGCGCCTCTGTCAGTCAACGCTCCGGCGGTACGGGGGATCCCAACTTTTTGCGCCGTTGGGATCTGGAGGCCCATAGCCGGGAACTGGCAGAAGCCGCCGGCCAGATGCTCTATGCCGACTACGTGGAATCCGGCACCTACCCGATTGTGATGTCCAACGCTTTTGGCGGCGTTATCTTCCACGAAGCCTGCGGGCATCTGTTGGAAACCACCCAGATTGAGCGCAAAACCACTCCCTTTGCCGACAAAAAAGGCCAGAAAATTGCCCACAAAAACCTCACCGCCTGGGACGAAGGTCTCTCTGAAGGGGCCTTTGGCAGCCTGGATGTGGATGACGAGGGGATGCCCGTCCAGCGCACTCTGCTGATCGAGAAGGGCATTTTGAAAAACTTCTTGGCGGATCGGGCTGGCTCAATGCGCACCGGCCACCCCCGCACCGGCAGCGGTCGCCGCCAAAACTACACCTTTGCCCCCGCCAGCCGTATGCGCAATACCTACATTGCCCCCGGAGATGCAGAATTGGACGATCTTTTTGCTTCTATCGACAAAGGCATCTATTGCAAGCGCATGGGGGGAGGGAGCGTCGGCCCAACCGGGCAATTTAACTTTGCCGTCGAAGAAGCTTATCTTATCCAAAACGGCAAAATTACCAAGCCCCTCAAGGGAGCCACTCTGATCGGAGAAGCCAAAGACATCTTGACCAAAATCTCCATGTGTTCCAAAGACCTCAGCTTGGCAGCTGGGTTCTGTGGCTCTGTAAGTGGCAGCATTTACGTCACCGTCGGGCAGCCTCACATCAAGGTAGATTCCATTACCGTGGGCGGTCGCTAATTCCAGGGATCCACCTCGACATGGCCTATGACAACGTCTGCAAATATCTGGCCGAGCGTTTCCCAGAGCAGTTTGCCCGCTGGCTCATGGGAGAAGTGGCTCGGCTCCGACTCTATCGGAGGTATCCTCACCTATCGGTGCAGCAGGTGGTCATTGACTTGCGCAAAACGGGGTCGGAGCGAGTTTTCCAGACCTGATACATTTACGCTGAACACTGCTGAGCATTACTGCTCAGCGGTGAAGCGATAGCATTCTGTCCGTTTCCGTTGTCACTACGCGACGCTGACGCGACCGCGTTAGCGGGACGGAGTCCAAACAGAAAGGCGGTATCCCGCAAAGCCCTGAGCATAACACCCAGAGCGCCTTGCCAATCTCGTGGTAGCCTGTGGTTGC